>JBGPIJ010000025.1:0-17668 GCA_041484865.1 Gemmatimonadota bacterium | reverse complement strand
CGCAGACTGTGCCGGAGGGTGATTGCGAATGACTGCAAATGATGTTTCCTCGTGCGGAAGCCTGCGGAAGAAACAACGGCCCCGCATAGCGGGGCCGGGTTTGCAGACCTCTGCCTTACCACTTGGCTACGGCGCCGTGGGGCTAGGAAAATGTCTCAATGACTGGGTTTTCTCAACCTACGACGAGCACGATCGCGACCTCGGCCGCGTGCGCGCGAGATAACCCATCTGCTATTCGAGGAGCGGCGAGATCATTTGTGCAAGGCTGTTGCGAGCCCGGCTGAGGCGGCTCTTCACGGTACCCAGATTGCAGGCGGTGATTTCGGCGATCTCGGCGTAGCTCTTGCCCTCGAGCTCCCGGAGTACGAATACGGCTCGCTGGTGCGCCGGGAGCTGTGCGACGCACCGCTCGACGACCTCCTTGAGATAACGCTTCCGGTAGAGGTCGTCGGGACGCGCCGAGGCGTCCTCCACCTGGAGCGGCTGACCGTCGTCCTCCCAGTGCTTCTTGATGGTCTGGAATAGCACTAGCGGATTGCGGCTCCGACGGCGGAGCTCGTTTTTCGCGAGGTTCGCGGCGATGGTATAGATCCAGGTCGAGAACTTCTTCGTCTGGTCGAACCCGTGCAGGTGGCGGAAGGCCCGGATGAACACCTCTTGCACCAGGTCCTCCGCCCGCTCCCAGTCGCCAATCATCCGGTTGATGAACTGGAGCAGCCGGGTCTGGTACCGATCGACCAGCGCTCCGAACGCCTGCGGATCACCCGCCGAGTGCTGGAGCACCAGCTGTCCATCGTCGAGCTTGCGGAGCGCCAGACGCTGGAGCGCGCGTGCGCTGTGAACCCCTGGCGAATTCCGCATAACCGCTGCCCGCATGCCAACCCCCCATTCCCGATCTTGGATTAGCGCTTCGGCTAGTGCCTGTCTACGAACGCGCGCCCCCGCAACGTTGATTTCACTGCGCCCGGCGCCCTTGAGCAACCACCCGTCCGTACTCCGCGCGTGATTCGCGCGTGAGGCGATACAGCCCGAGACCGACCTGATCCTCGAAGTACAGCGTCAAGCGGCGGCTCGTGTACTCCCATCGGAGACCGGCGCCGACCGCGCCCGGGGTCTCGAAGACCCGATCGGGCTCGCCTAACGTAATGAAGACCTCGCCACGATCGCCCAGCCAACCCGGCATGTCCGCCTGCTCAAAACGCTGGTTGGCGATCTCGACGCGGTGGAAATACTCATCCAGCGCTTCGTTCTGAGGGGTGAGCGGAACCGGGTCCGTCGCCTTGTAGAAGTCACGCCATGCCGCGGCACGCTCAGGGCGCGGGGCGGCGCGGAGCTTCGCCAGGAGATCCTGTCGCGGAAAATAGAGCAGCATACCGGACAGCTCGTTGAAGTCGCGGACCGCCCATTGATCGGAGAAGCTCACGAGGAACGGCGTCCGCGCATGAGCGGGCACGCCGATCGCTTCGACTTGGAACTCGCCCCGGCCCAGCGGGAGCTCGCCGGGCTTCAGAATGAACTGGGCGCTCGTAAGACCGCCGACGCTCGTCAGCAGCAGGGTATCGCGCCACAGTTCAACGCTATCCGCGTCCATAATGCGAGCCGCGAGCCGCGTCCCTGGCGACAAACCGTAGCCCTCAACGTAGAAGCGGAGTGAATCGGCTCCCGAGAGTAGACGACCTTGAGGATTGACCGTGAGGAGCGGGAGCGCGCCGACGCGATCGCGACCCGTCCCTTCATAAATCGGCACCGGTCCGCCTAAGCCCTGCCCTGCGAACCGCGGCACTGTATCGACGATCGTGTCCTGAGCATACACTCTCGGACTGTTGCGATCCCGCACGACGACGCTCACGGTGTACACACCAGGACGAGCCGCGAGGACCTGCTGGAAGATGACGCTCTCATTGACTCGCTCGGTCTCCGGGAGGCTGCGCACGCGCACCACTTCGTCTCGCGCTGCCCCTCCTACGACGCCGCTGTCGCTGCGGAGCGTGAGGTCGACGTGGTACCCAGCCACGAAGTCGTGGCCCTCAGGGCGGAAGTCCAGGGAGCGAGTGGAGAGAGACATCGCGAAGAGGGCGAGCGTCGAATCGGGCGTCGCGCCGGCGAGAAAGTGGAGCGAGGCCACGAAGGGCAGGCGCGACGAGTCGACCATCAGCCCCATCGCGCGATACATAACCCGCGCGCGGGACGGGGGAGTGGTGTTCAGGTGCGGCGAAGGCGGTTGAGTGGCGGTCCACCACGGTCGAGGCCCGCACGCGATCGCCAACGTGACGAGAAGCAGCAGGGGCCTGATGCGTCGTATCATTGCGCGCCCTCCAGATCGGGGAATGGCTTCATCATTACGTTCCTAGCCCGGTTTATTGACGTTCATGTGGTCCAGTGGACAGGTATTGGGGCGGCTGATGCACCGCTGAGAAGTGGCTACACGCGGAGAGGCTCAGGATCGCCGTTCCGGATAAGAGACGGTGCATCAGGTCGCGTCGGTTGGCTGAGGTTCTTCGTAGCTGTCTCCCTCCTGCGCCTTGCCGCGCGCGTGCTATTGTGGAAGCGCCACGCAGGGCGCAGGGATCGGATTAATGGCGCTGGTCGTACAAGTCGCAGTGGTTTGTGTTAGCTTCCCATTGCCCATCAACGCCGATACTGCAAGCGCAACTCCCACTGCGGTCACGCCGGCCAACAACGCGGTTCGGGCAGGTGCCGCAAAGGGGCCCTTCATCAACTTCACGTCTGAAATGGGCATCTCGGTATAACTTCCCGCCGAGAACCCGGTGAGCGTGTCCTCATGGAGTTGAGGGTTGGACAGCTCCACCACCGAGTTGTCGGACTTCGTCACCCAGACGTGGCTAGGACTTTTTGTGGCTACGTACTCGGCTGGGTAGCCGACGACGCCCACCGTCTGGCAAGACACGAGGGCCATCGTGAGTAACCCACTCATACAACGGATCTGAGGGCTGTACATAAAGTCTCCACCTCCTGCTCCTGCGTTGTTTTCCAGCCGTGGCTTGGGTTCCGACTCCGTCTCGCGCCCCCCGCGTGGCGACGCACCGCGCAACCGGCCCCGCGCGAGAGCCGGTCTCACTGCTACCATGGTATTCGCCCGTCACCAGGGGTTGAACATTGATACCCAAGAATGATACAATTGATACATCAGTGTCAACATTCTGTTTCACGCTAGGAAGAGGTGACGATCACGCAATGACTCCGACTGGCGGTCCAACTGAATTGGGCGGGCGCTTGGTGAGGCGCACGGCGGCCGCACTCCTGCTCACCGTAGCCGGGGCAGCATGCACATCGACACCGCAGGCGGCCACGCCGCCCAACTGTCTGGGGGCCCCTGCGCCCTCGGGTGTGGGACCCATGGCGCCCGCAGGACGGGTCCGAGACCGGGCCCCTGCGGGACCGCGGTCGCGTCACGCCTGGAACGCGCCCGTGCTGCAGCCGGTCGCCCAGATCGCGATGCCCGGCGCGGCCGTCCGGTTCGACTACCAGAGCCTGGATAGCGGCGCGAACCGGCTCTACATCTCCCATATGGACGCGGGACACATCGTCGTGTTTGACGTCCAGGCCGAACGCGTGGTGGATACCGTGGGCGGCCTGCCCCGCGTCACCGGCGTCCTCGCCGTGCCCGACCTTGGGCGCGTCTACGCCTCAGTCAGCGGCAATCAAGTCGTGGCCGTCATCAATGACACGACCCTTCAGGTGATCGCGCAGATTGGCCCGATTGGATTCCCCGACGGCCTGGCGTACGCTCCGGCTCAGCAAAAGATCTACGTCTCCGATGAGTCCGGCGGCGGGGAGCTGGTGATCGATGGCCGCGCCAACCGGGCGGTCACGACGATCCCGATCGGCGGCCGCGCCGGCAACACGGTCTATGACGCCGGCTCGGGCTGCATTCTGGTCGCGGTTCAGAATCAGAACCAGATCGTGGTGATTGACCCGCGCAGCGATCGCATGGTCAGCCAATTCAGCCCCGTCAATGCATCTTTCCCGCATGGTTTGCTGGTCGATGCCCAGCGGCGGCTCTTGTTCGTGGCGAACTACAACTCCGCGAGCCTCTCCGTGCTCGACCTTCGGACCCTGCGAGTGCTTGCCTCACAGCCGCTCGGCACCGGTCCCGACGTGCTGGCGTTCGATCCGGTCTGGCGCCGGCTCTATGTGGCATCTGAATCGGGGGTCGTGTCAGTCTTTACTGAGCTCGACACCGCGCTCGTCGCCGAGGGGAGCCTGACGATTCCGTACGCCCACACGGTCGCCACGGACCCACGTTCGCATCTCATCTACCTCGCACTGCAGGACGTGGGGGGCGGCCAGCCCATGCTCTGGATCATGACGGGCACGCCCCCGGCGCCTTCGGGGCCAGTGCAGACTCGCGCCGTTCCGTTCGAGCCACCGGCGCTCGCGTTCGGGCATGCAGCCGGGTTCTGAGGAAGGAGCGACTCGCGCGCCGCAGCCGGGTGCCCCCATCAACGGCGCCTCCGGCCGTTGGGTGCTGCTGATCCACCAGATTCCGCCCAAGCCCGCGTACTTCCGGGTCAAGGTATGGCGGCGTCTGCAACGCTTGGGTGCGGTGGCGATCAAGAATTCCGTCTATGTATTGCCTCGCACGGAAGACTCGGTCGAAGACTTCCAGTGGCAGTTGCGGGAAATCACCGCCGAGGGCGGGGAGGCGTCGGTCTGCGAGGCCAACTTCGTGGACGGCCTCAGCGACGCAGCGATTGAGGGTCTGTTTCGGACGGCGCGAGAGCCCGACTATCGCGCGTTGATTGTCGAAGCGAAGAAACTCGCCCGCCGGGCCCGCCCTGCCCGCCGTAACGCGAATGCAACACCGAACGGACTCGCCGCCGAGCTGGGCAAGCTTCGGCGCCGTCTGGCCGAAATCATCGCGATCGACTTCTTCGGTGCGCCCAGTCGGCGTGCCGCCCAGGACGTGATCGCCCAACTAGAGAGGGACCTGCAGACTCGAACCCGATCGGAGGATACCGTGTCGACGTCGGTCCCGTCGGTGCGGGGGGCGACCTGGGTGACGCGCACCGACGTCCACGTAGACCGGATCGCGAGCGCCTGGCTCATCCGCCGGTTCATCGATCCCGACGCGCGCTTCAAGTTCGTCCCCCCAAAGGACTACCGTCCATCAGGGGGCGAGCTCCGCTTCGACATGTTCGATGCCGAATACACCCACGAGGGCGAAGCGTGCACGTTCGAAACGCTGACGCAGCGGTTCGGCCTCCGAGATCCGGCGCTCCGCATTATCGGAGAGATCGTCCACGACATCGATTACAAGGAACCGAAGTTCGGTCGACCCGAAACCGTCGGCGTGGAGCGAGTACTCAGTGGGATCGCGCGACAATACGGGGATGATGCTGCTCGACTCACGCAGGGCGCGCCGGTGTTCGAGGGACTCTACGAATCCCTAGCGCAGGGGCCTGCCGGTTCCCTGAATGCCTCAGGCCTCCAGTCGCCCAAGACAACGGCGGCTCGCTCGAAACGCAAGCGTCGATAGGGGAATCGTCCTCGCGTGGACCGGCATCCGATCTCATCGCCCTCGCCACGCTCGGCCTCTTGATCGCCCCTCGGAAAGTCCCCGAACCGGCGGTGATCGTCGCCGCCGGTGTCACCGGTCTGCTGCTGCATGGAGCCGCCGTCCCCCGCTAAGGAGCCTGTCATGACCGCTCGTGTCGCTGCTCTCCTGCTCATCGTCACCCTGGCCGGTCCGGGTTCGGGTCGGGCCCAAGCACCCTGGGACTCAGTCGGCCGCATCCTCGGCGCTCCAGACGCGTTCGCGAGCGGATATCACCGCTACAACCTGCCGCGGCGTGACCTGTCGGTCCGTATCGGCGACGTCACCGTCGCCCCGCAGCTCGCGCTGGGCGCCTGGGCGGGGTTCAGCGGAACACCGGATGACGCCACGATGATGGGCGACCTGGTGCTCACGAGCTCCGAGGTCCGTCCCGTCCTGGCCGAGCTCGCGCGCGAGCGCATCGAGGTGACAGCCGTCCACAATCACCTCGTCGGCGAAGAACCCCCACTCACCTACGTCCACTTCCACGGCCAGGGAGGCGCAGTGGACCTGGCCCGGCGGCTGGACCGGGTGATCGCCCTCACTCCCACGCCGCGACCAGTACAACCCGCACCGTCGCGGCCACTCACCATCGACAGCGCGGCGGTGTTCACCGCGCTGGGGCAGCCGGGTAAGGCCCAGGGCGCGGTGGCCCAGTTGTCCTTCATCCTTGTCCAGGGGCAGGTGACGCTCGACGGCCGGCCGGTGACACCGGCGCTCGGCTACGGGAGTCCGATCAATCTCCAGATGGTAGACGGCTCCCGCGCCGTGGCGACGGGCGACTTCGCCGTGATCGGGCCGAAGGTCGAGGGGCTCATGACCGCTCTCGCGCAGCACGGCATCACGGCCACGGCCCTGCACACGCACCTCATCGGCGAGTCACCCTCGCTCTACTACATCCACTTCTGGGCCGACGGCCCATTGCCCGACGTCCTGCGTGGGCTCAGGGCGGCACTGGACGCCGTGCGCTAAAGGCATGGGAGGCCGTTGATGCGGTGGGTGACTCGCGGACAAATCCGCGTGAACCGGGCAGCCACGGCATGGCTCATCCGGCGCTTCATCGACCCGGACGCCACGTTCACGTTCGTGGAGCCCGGCGAGGTGGCTGCCGTGCAGCGCGAAACGGGCGCGATCGGCTTCGATGCTCCGGGCGCCCGGTACCCGCACAGGGACGACCGCGGTCGCTGCTCATTCGAAGCGTTGGTGCAGGAACACCGTCCGGATGACCCCGCGCTCGGTGCGCTCGCCCGCATCGTGCACAGCGCCGACTTCAAGGAGGGGCTCGCCGCTATCCCCGAGGCGGCAGGCCTCCTCGCCATCTCCCAGGGCTTCCCCCTCGTGGCGCGCGACGACCTCGACACCGTCGAGCGGGCGTCCTTTCTCTACGACGCGCTCTACGCTGTTCTCCAACTGCCACGGCCCTGACCCCACTCACGCGCCCGACAATCGCGCTGACGGGCATGTGTCTGATGACCGGGGCGGCAGCGGCCCAACAGACCAGGGCAACCATTCGCGCGACCGCGATCATCACGGCGGTGACGCTCGACGGCAGGCTCGACGAGCCGTTTTGGACGACGGCGGACTCGATCGACGGCTTCCATCAGCGCGAACCGCTCGAAGGCTCCCCCGCCACGGAGCGCACGGTTGTCAGGGTGGCCCACGACGCCGACGCCGTCTACATCGTGGTGCGCTGCGACGACTCGAACATGCGCGCCGTGCGGGCCAGCCAGCTCCGCCGGGACGCCGATCTGTCGAGCGACGACAACGTCCAGCTCCTGATCGACAGCTTCGACGATCGGCGCGGCGCCTTCGTGTTCGGCACGAACCCCAACGGCGCCATGTGGGACGCGCAATTCTCGGGCGTCGACGACTTGAACGAGAACTGGAACGGCGTCTGGGACGTCGTCGTATCGCGGGACAGCGCCGGATGGACGGCTGAGTTCCGCATCCCGTTCCTCGCCCTGCGGTTTCACGCCGGGACCAACCCGGAGTTCGGATTCAATGTCCGTCGCCTCATCCGACGGAAGAACGAGGAAGACCTGTGGCGCTCCTACGGCCGGGCCCAGGGGTTGTACCGCCTGAACAATGACGGAGCGATCACGGCCGAGGGCGACCTGCACCGTCCCCACGATCTCGAGTTGTATCCGTACGCTCTTGCTCAAGGGGTGGAAACCGAGCACGACAGCTTGGGTGGGAAGACGACGGATGGCTATTTCGGCGGCAAGGGCGGGGCCGACGCCAAGCTCGGCATCACGCCGACGTTGACGGCGGACCTGACCCTCAACACCGACTTCGCGCAGGTGGAAGCCGACCAGCAGGTCATCAACCTTACCCGGTTTCCCTTCTTCTTCCCCGAAAAGCGCCAGTTCTTTCTCGAATCGAGCGGCTTGCTCGACCTCGGCACGCCCGGCCAGGTGCAGTTGTTCTACTCGCGCCGCATCGGGCTCGACACGAGCGGTGCACCGGTGCCGATCCTCGCCGGAGGTCGGCTCTACGGACGGCTCGGGCCGTGGAAGGTGGGGCTGCTCGACGCGCAAACCGGCGGCGGTGACGACGCGAACGACGCCGTTATTCGCGTCCAGCACGATCTGTTCGACCGGTCCTACGTCGGCGCGATCGGCACGCTCCACCGAGGGCCGAGCGGCCAAGGGGTCGAGCGGGCGGGCGGCCTGGACGTCGACCTCCCCCTCATCGTGCACGGGGCCAACCTCGAGCCCAAGGTCTGGATCGCGGGCAGCCAGACACCGGGGGTGCCTGGCACGCCCCTCGCCTGGCGGCTCTCTACCGACAACCCGAACGACCTGTTCGACAACTTCGTCTCGCTCTACCGCATCGACTCGGGCTTCGGCCCGCCGCTCGGGTTCGTCCGCCGCAGGGGGATCTGGGAGACGACCGGGCACGTGGACTTCATGCCGCGGCCCGGCGTGCTCGGGATCCGGCAGCTCGACTTCACGTTCCCCATCCCGAGCTGGGACATCATTGCGAACGAAACGAGCTCACTCTTGCGGAGCGCGGACTGGCAGACGGCGTGGTTCGAGTGGCGGGTCTTCGGAGGCAACCGGCAGAACGGCGATCATTTCGAGGTCAACTTCCAGCGCCTGCTGGATGCACCCACGGACGCATTCGACATCTTCCGCGGGGTCGTGATCCGGCCCGGTCGCTACTGGTGGTCTCGCTACGAGCTCCAGTACTTCATGAACCCGGGCCGTCGCCTCAGTGTCGGGGCGTTCGTGAACTGGGGTCAGTTCTACGGCGGTCACAGCGCCGACCTCGAGCTCACGGCGGTGTGGCGTGGCGGTGGCCACCTCATCATCAGCACCGATCTGACCCGGACGACGGCCGAGTTGCCCGTTGGGACGTTCACGGCGGTGCTGTCGGCGAACCGGTTGGAGTACGACGTGAATACCCGCACCAGCGTGCTGGCATTCGTCCAATATGACAACGAGAACGAGCGCGTCGATTTCAATGTGCGGTTCCATTGGATTCCGGTCATCGGCGACGACGTGTTCCTGGTGTGGAACTCGGGGTACACCACCGATCCGCTCACCCGGTTTCGCTTCCCGAACATGCACGCGCTCACCCGCCCGCTGAACGGAGCCCTCGTCATCAAGGTGGTGCATCGTCTCACGCCGTAAGGAGGGGACCGCGGATGCTTACGCTGACATGGATCGCGCTCACCCTCGCGGCCACACCGCAGACTCCGGCATCAGCCTGCACGCTGGGTGGCCCCCCGATCCAAGCGCGCTGGTCGGGCGCCATCCCGTCAGCATCGACGGCCGACGCACCACTCCGCCTCGCTGCCGACCTGCCGCTGCCGGGGGGCGCGTCCCGATTTGATTATCAAAGCCTCGAGTCCACGTCTGGTCGACTCTTCATCTCCCACATGGGCGCAGGGCAGCTCGTCGTCTTCGACGTGGTCGCCGGCCGAGTCGTTGCGAACCTCGACGGCTTTCCCGTCGTAACAGGGGTCCTCGCCGTCCCGGCCGAACATAACCTATACGCATCGGCGCCCGGGGACCACGCGGTCGTGGTCGTGGACGATTCCACGCTCCGTGTCGTGGCCCGCGTGACGGGCGCACGCTTTCCGGACGGGATCGCCTATGCTCCCGAGGAGCGGCGAGTCTTCGTGTCCGATGAGTCCGGCCGGCAGGAGGTTGTGATCGACGCTAGAACGAATGGTGTCGCTGCACAGATCGTCTTGGGCGGCGAGGCTGGCAACACGCGGTACGACTCAGGCTCACATTGCGTGATCGTCGCCGTCCAGACTGCCAATCAGATCGTAGCGATCGATCCCGTGAGCGCTCATATCGTACGCCAGATCACTCTCGACAAGGCCGTCCAGTATCCGCATGGCATCTACATCGACGCCCCGCACCGCGTGGCGTTCATCGCCGGCCAGGAAAGTGCAACGCTTGGGGTATTGGATCTTCAGACGTTCCAATTGCGTCAGGTGCTTCCCATCGGGAGCGATCCCGATGTGCTAGCCTTTGATCCATCGCTGGGCCGTCTCTACGTCGGCTCAGAGTCGGGCGTCCTCGCAGTATTCGCGGAGCGGGAGGGATCGCTCGAGCAGCTCGGCTGGTATCGTGCGCCACATGCGCACTCCGTCGCGGTGGATCCCAGCACGCACCGGATATACCTGCCGCTTGCGAATGTGAACGGCCGACCCCTGCTCCGAGTGCTCGAGCCTACCGACTCAAGGCCCTAGAATACTGCCGCAATAGTTCCCGAAATCGTTCGGCGTGAGGCAGACGTTCTTGCTATTGCCGCTGGGGTTATGGGAGAAGATGTAGACCAGCCCCCCGCCGACGGCGGCGCCCCACACCGTCGCGAGCGCCACGGTCTTGGCAACCGCGAAGTGTGAGACCGAGACCTGCGTTACGTCCGACAGCGCGATCCTCAGCGATTGGTTCTCAACGTCGCCGACCACCGTGTCGCCCAGCATGTGCGGTCCACTGATGTGCACCACCGAGTGGTCGGCGCGCGTCACCCACACGCTCGCGGGTTGTTCGGCTTCGATGTAGTGCCCTGGTGCAGCGATTGGAGCGATGGTCCTGCAGCCCGTGAGCGCGGCAATGCCGAGCGCGAGCGCGCGGCTGATTCGTACGGTCATGGCGAGCATCTCCTTCATAAGGCGAGCGCGTGCATCGGCGTGTTAGCAGGGGACGATGTCGTTGTGCTCGTCGTAGCAGGTTGTGGATCCCACCTTTTTTGCATTCGTGATCGTCACGAAGACCGCCCCCACCCCGAGCGCCGCGGCACTGGCAACTACGGCGGTGCGCCAGTGTGATGGCAGCATCGCCTTCACAAACTTCACCTGGGACGCCGGCAGCTCCCGGTACCTACCGTTTACAAACCCGGTCAGCGTGTCGCCGGACATTTTCGGGCCATTGAAGATGACCACTGAGTCGTTGGTTTCTGTGACCCAGACGCGCATGGGCGCGTTGGCCGTGATGTAGTGGGCCGGATACCCCAAGCCGCTCGCGGCATGGCAGCCCGCGAGGCTCAGGACCAAGAGACCAACGGCGCTGGCGTGCTTCACACGACAACCGCGTTGCGAACGCGGTGTTGGCTCGGACATGGATGTGACCTCCTCTTTTCCCAGTGTATCGCGTCCTCAGCAAGAAATACCGCTCGGCTCATCCTCGTCACCCGAGCAATCTGGTTTTACGGGCGTGCCGTTAGTCGAGGACTGGTGCATGAAAAAATTCGCGACCATCGCCGCGCCCACACCCGTCATCGCGAACACTAAGCCAAGCGTTCGCCCTGTGGCCGGCCGTCTCGCCTGTACCCATTCGGTTTCGGCCAGCGGGATCTCTTCAAACCGGCCCGCCACGAATCCGAACAGGGTATCCCCGGCGAGCCGCGGTGCCTCCACCTGCACCCGGGTGCCGCTGTTGGCGCGTTTGAGCCAAACGCGGTTCGGTGCCTCGCTCGACACGTACGCGGCCGGGTTTTGGACCCGAGTCACGTGAGTGCAGCCCGTGACGCCAAGCATCAACGCGCCCGCCGCAACGCCGGGCGCAAGCGAGCGGGTTCTCAGGAGTCTCAGGGCGTTCTCCATAAGCCTCTCCTCCAGGACCGATGTTTCCAAGCGCTGCCACTCCTGATAGGATTATGATACAACTGATGCAATGGTGTCAACCACATGCTACACTTACCAGTCATCCAAGGGTCCTCAAGGGCCCGGGGCGGGCAGATGGGGGGAGAGCAAAAGGAACGAACCGGTCAATTCCCAGTGACGGCGTTGGCGGCGGTCACCCGAAAACGTGTGCCAACGCAACTGTGCCTCGCAGGTACCACTTAGGAAACAGGACGGACAGGAGAGGAAATAGGCCGAGGGACTTTGCAGACCTAACTTGCCCGGCCGAAGGGCCTTTCTCAACCCCTCGACTAGCGCGCCGCCTTGAGGATCTTGAGCAGCTCGATCGACCCCTTCTCCGCCGCGAGGCCGATCGCGCTCTTCCCCTCGTCGTTCTGTAGCCGCGGATCGGCCCCGTGCGCGAGGAGGTAGCTCGCCAGCTCCGCGTCATTGCGGTTCGCTGCCTCGTGCAGCGGCGCGAACCCGCCCTGCTGCTGTGCATTCACCGGAGCCCCGGCCTCCACGAGCAGGCGCACGGCCTCGAAGCTCCGGCCCGCCACCGCAGCGTGGAGCGCCTGAATCCGCATCGGATTCCGCGCCGCGGCCGTGACCTCGGCCCCGCGGCGGAGAAGCAGCGCGACCGCCTCGGGATGCGCGAAGAACGCCGCGAGGCCCAGGGGGAAGAAGCCGTCCTGCGAGTAGGCATTCACGAGCGCGGGATCGGCGTCCAGCAGCTCGGTGACCCGGGCCGTCTTGCCGACCGACGCCGCGTCGAAGATGTCGAGCTCAGGCTCCGCCGCGAGCAGCATCTGCACCAGCTCACGACGATGATGGTATTGCGCGATCAGGACGGGGGAATGGCCGCGCTCGTTGCGCACGTTCACGAGCGAGCGGTCCGCCGCGATCAGGGCGCCGAGACGCGTGGCGTCGCCCGCGCGGATGACCTGAAACAGCTCCTCCGAGGGTTCCATCAGGACGCGGCCCGCAATTCGATGAGGGTGATTTCCGAGGGGGCGCCGAGTCGCAACGGAGGTCCCCAGTACCCGGTGCCGCGGCTCACGTACAGCCACATCTCTTCCAGCCGATGCAGCCCCGCCACGAACGGTTGAAACAGCCGGACGAGAAGACTGAACGGGAAGAACTGCCCGCCATGGGTGTGCCCCGAGATCTGGAGGTCGAACCCGGCCGCGAGCGCCGCAAACGCGCTGCGCGGCTGGTGCGCCAACAGCACCCTCACGTCGGCGGGCGGCGCCCCGGCGATCGCCCGCGCGGGGTCCGACACGCCACCCGGCACCCGATGACTCGCGCTCGCGTCGGTCACGCCGGCGAGCAACAGGCGACCGCCGCCGCGCCCCACCATTCGGTGCGCGTTCGCCAGCACGTTGAAGCCAAGCCGCTCCACCTCGCCCAGCCACCCCGCCGGGTCCCAGTAGGACTCGTGATTGCCCGACACGAAGAACTTCCCGTAGCGCGCCTGCAGATCGGCCAGCGGCGCGACCTCGCGGCGCAGCCCCGCGACCATGCCGTCCGCCACGTCGCCCGTCAGGGCCACCACGTCGGCATCGAGCCCGTTCGCCGCGTCGACCACCGTCTGCACGAACCGGCGCCGGATGGTCGGTCCCACGTGGAGATCCGAGAGCTGCACGATGCGAAACCCCTCGAGGTCGGCGGGGAGACTCGCGATCGGGATCGCGATCCTTACGATCCGCGGACGCCGTGCCTGCCAGGTGCCGGCTGCCGTGAGCGCCGCCGCGCCGCCGAGAATCGTCACCCCGAGCGTCTCAGCGTCGACGCCCCACGCCCGTACGAAGAGCAGGTCTGTCACGCACACGAAGACGATGAGCAGCGACGACAGTCCCACCGCCGTGAACCCTGCCCACTGCATCGCCCGCGTCAGGAGATGCTGCTCCGCGCGGAGCGTGAAGAAGGCCCCCAAGGGCGCCAGCGCGACGAGCAGCAGCGCAGACCAGGCGAGCGCGAGCCCGGTCCCGCTGAGCCCGAGGGGGTCGAGCAGGCGAGCCCCGACGTAGGCGTGGAGCACCATCCAGATCCCGGCGACGACGAAGATACGCGAGCGCATGGAGTCTCAGTCCGCTGGGACGTCGGCCGGGGCGTGGGTCGCGGCCGGAGAGCTGGTCCATTTCCGGACCCAGGCGCCGGCCCAGCTGCCGAAATCGTCGACGTAGGTGTAAACGACCGGAATCACGATGAGGGTGAGCAGCGTCGAGGTGATCAACCCGCCGATCACCGCGTGCGCCATCGGGGCGCGGAATTCGGCCCCGGCGCCGAGGGCAAGCGCCGTCGGCAGCATGCCGAAGATCATGGCGAGGGTCGTCATCACGATGGGCCGGAGTCGCAGCTCCCCGGCGTCGATCAACGCCTGCCGGCGGTCGCTGCCGCGGTCGCGCGCCTTGTTGGCGAAGTCCACGAGCAGAATCGCGTTCTTCGTCACGAGCCCCATCAGCATGATCACGCCGATCATGCTCATGATGTTGAACGTCCCGCGCGTGAGCATCAGCGCCAGCATCACCCCCACGAGCGACAGGGGCAGCGACAACATGATCGCGAGCGGCTGCAGGAAGCTCCCGAACTGCGACGCCTGAATCAGGTAGATGAACACGATCGCCAACGTCAGCGACTCGAGCATGTACCCCACCGTCTCCATGAAGTCCTTCTGCTCGCCGCCCTGCTCGAAGCGGTAGCCCGTCGGCAGCTGCAGCTTCGCGAGCCGAGTCTGGATGTCGCGGGTGACGTCGGTGAGGGGCCGCTCCTGATAGTTCCCCTCGATCGTGGCCACGCGCTCCAAGTCGAGCCGTTTGATCTCGTTCGGCGCGGCGGAGAGGCTGATCTCAGCCACCTGTCCGAGCGGCACCATGACCGGGGCCCCGGTGGCGCGGTCGATCTGACTCGACGCCAGGGGGATGCCCGCCACGTTCGTCTCGGTGCGCCGTACCTCTGGGGCGAGGCGCACGATGACGTCGTGCGCGAGCCCGGTTTCGTCTTCCCAGCTGCCCGCCTTCTGTCCCGCGAGCACGGGACGGAGCGCGTCGCCCACCGCGCCGACGGACAGGCCGACCTGCGCCGCCAGGTCGCGATTCACGTCCACCACGAGCTCGGGCTTCCGCCCTTCGAGCGAAGAGTGCAGCTCGACGAGCCCCGGCACGTCGCGGATCGCGGCGATCGCCCGATCGGACATCTGTTGCAGCCGCGCGAGCTCCGGACCTTCGAGGTTCAGCTCGATGGGGGCGCGGCTCCCGCCGGCGGCACCGATCTGGATGATCCTCGTCGTCACCCCTTCGAACCGGGGCAGCACCGTGCGTAGATCGGCCTCGAGCTGCTGCTGGCTCCGCTTGCGGGCGCTCTTGGGCGTGAGCTTCACGTAGATCTGGCCCTTGTTCACGGCGTTGTTCTGCTGCGCCCCGCCGATCGACGCGTAGGTGAGCTCCACTTCCGGCTGCGATTTCAGGTACTTCGCGATCTCGAGACCTTTCGCGGAAGTGTAGGCGACGGACGAGCCCACCGGGGTCTCGATCGAGAGCGCGGTCTGCTCGTTGTCGGAGCTCGGCATGAACTGCCCGCCCACGAGCCCGAGTGCGAACAGGCTCATCGCCGCGACGAATGCCGCGGCCGCGATCCCCATGGTCGCCAGGCGGTGGTCCAGCGCCCAGGCGATCACCCCGCGATACCGCTTGCCCAGCCCGTGGAACGAGTTGTTGAACCGCTCGAGCGCGCGCCCGATGGGCCCGCGGGGCGCTCCGCCTTCGGCCTGCGGGTCATACCACAGCGACGACAGCATCGGGTCGAGCGTGAACGAGACGAAGAGCGACACCAGTACGGCGAACGCCACCGTAATGCCGAACGGGAAGAAGAACCGCCCCACGATCCCCTTCATGAATGCGACGGGAACGAACACCGCGATCACCGATGCCGTCGTCGCGAGTACCGCAAACCCGATCTCGGCCGTCCCGTTCCGGGCCGCGGTGAAGTGATCCTCACCCCGCTCCACGTGGCGCACGATGTTCTCCCGCACCACGATCGCGTCGTCGATGAGGATGCCGATCGCGAGCGACAGCGCCATCAGCGTCATGACGTTGAGCGTGAAGCCGAACGCGTAGATCGCGAGGAACGCCGCAATCACGGACACGGGGAGCGTGAGTCCCGTGATCACCGTCGAGCGCCATGAGTTCAGGAACAGGAACACGATGAACACCGTGAGCGCCGCGCCCTCGAGCAGCGTCTTCTGAACGTCATCCACGGAGTTCCGGATCCAGATGGAGTTGTCCTGCACCGTGGCGATCGACACCCCCTGGGGAAGGGTGTGGGTCAGCTCGGCGATCACCCGCTTCACGCCGTCCGTGACTTCGACCGTATTCGCGCCGGACGTCTTCCGAACTTCGAGGGCGACGGCGCGCTGGCCGTTCACGTACGCCGCGTCGCGCTCCTCTTCCTGGGCGTCCTCGATGCGCGCCACCTGGCCGAGCCGGACGGGAATCCCGTTCCGCGAGGTGACGATCAGTTTCGCGAAGTCCGCAGGGTCTTTGATCTTCCCGGCGACGCGCACCAGGTTTTCCGCGTTGCCCTGTTCCACGCGGCCCGCGGGCACGTCGCCGTTCTCCCGCTCGACGGCGCGTGCCACGATGTCGGGCGACACACGCAGCGCGTTCATGCGGTCGGGCAGCAGGAGGACGTGTATCTCGCGCTTCAGGCCGCCCGCGAGCGTGACGCTGCCCACGCCCGAGATGTTCTCGATCCGGCGGCTTACCACCTCTTCGGCGAGGGTGGTGAGATCGCGGAGCGCCCATCCCTGCCCCTGCACGGAGAGCACGAAGATCGGCTGGTCCGACGGGTTGGCGCGGGAGATCACCGGGGGATCGATGTCCCGCGGCAGGTCCTGACGGATCGCATCGATCTTGGCACGAACGTCCGCCTGCGCGTTCATGACCTTCGTGCCGAGGTTGAAGAGCACGACGATCGTGGAGAATCCCTCGGTCGAAGTCGATTGGATCTGCTTCAATCCCTCGACCGTGTTCACCTGCTCTTCGATCTTCTTCGTGACCTCGCGCTCCACCGATTCGGGGCTCGCCCCGGTGTAGCGGGTCTGGATCACGAGCAGCGGAAACTCGACGTCGGGGAACTGATCGATCCCCAGGCGCCGGTAGGAGAAGAGGCCGAGCACGACGAGGGCCAGGATCATCATCGTCGCGAGCACCGGCCGTTTGATCGAGAGATCGCTCAGGAACATGGCTCAGCCCTCCCCACCCGCGATCGTCACCGGCATACCGACGCGCAGCCCGCTCGCCGCGCCGAGCACGACCGTTTCCCCGCCCTGGAGGCCGGCAGTCACCTCGACCAGCGAGGCCTGTTCGTCCGCGGCGCCGGTGGTCACTTCCCGGCGCGCGATGTGCCCGTTCTCGACGATCAGCACGTACGTCTTGCCGTCGCCCGTGCGGATGGCCGAGCTGGGCACCGCCACAGCCCCCTTCACCTGATGCAGCACGACCCGCCCCGCCGCGTAGAGTCCGCCCACGAGCCGGCCGCCGTGGTTCGGCACGGTGACGTAGACCTTCACCTGCCGCGTCGCCGCGTCCACGGTCGCGTTGACGCGGGAGACGTGCCCCCCGAGCCCGGCATCGCTCACGCCGGTGACGGTGAGCACAACGGGCGCGCCCGGGCGCACCTGTGACGCGTACTCGCTCGGCACCGTGGCCTCGAACTCGAGCTCGGAGGTATTCACGAGCTGGAACAGCATGTCGCCGTCCTTGACCCGGTCTCCGGAATCGACCGCGCGCTGGCTGATCACCCCACTCGCGGGCGCCCGGACGGTGGCCTCGTCGAGCCGCTTCTTCGCCTGGGCCGCGTTCGCTTCGGCGGCGCGCAGGGTCACCTCCGCGTTCTCCACGTCCCGCTCCGAGACCGCGCCCTCCTTGAAGAGACTCTGCATCCGGTCGTAATCGGTCGCCGCCAGGCGCCGTTGCGCGTCGGCCGACAGCGCCGCCGGCTCGACGACGTTGGTGCGGAACCGGGCCAGG
>JBGPIJ010000024.1:0-17684 GCA_041484865.1 Gemmatimonadota bacterium | reverse complement strand
GGCGCGCGGGGTGAAGGGACCGGCGCGCCACGATGCGGTGGCGCGCGCGATCAACCTGGTCGGGCTCGAGGGATTCGAGCACGCCTATCCGAAGGAGCTGTCCGGGGGCATGAAGCAGCGCGTCGGGTTCGCCCGGGCGCTCGCCGTCGCGCCCGAGATCCTCCTGATGGACGAGCCGTTCGGCGCGCTCGATCCCCTCACCGCCGAGAACCTCCGCAGCCAGCTCGTCGATCTGTGGCGCGATCCGGCGACGGGCGTGAACACGCTCGTGATCGTCACGCACAGCGTCCAGGAGGCGGTGTTTCTCGCGAGCCGGATCGTGGTGTTCGGGTCGAACCCCGGCCACATCCGCGAGGAGATGCCGAATCCGCTGCCGTACCCGCGGCGCGAGCGGAGTCCGGAGTTTGACGCCATGGTCGAGCGGCTGCACGCCATTCTCACGGAGACGCTGTTGCCCGAAGCCGAGCCCACGCTCCCCCTGGCGCCGCAGCGGCTCGTGCCATTCCCCCGCGTTCACGTCGCCGAAGTCATCGGCTTGCTCGACCACCTGCTGACGCGCCCCGACGGGCGGGGCGACGTGTTCAACCTGGCGGAAGAGCTGGGCGTGGACTACGACCGGATGACCGCGGTGACGCGGGCGGCCGAGGCGCTCGGCTGGGTGACGACGCCGGGCGACACGGTCCTGCTCACGCCGGCGGGCCGGCAGGTGATGTCGGGCGACGAGGCGGCGCGGAAGGCAGCGACGCGCGAGAGTCTGTCGCGCCATCCCCTGTTCGCGCGCGTGCTCGCAATGTTGCACGAGAGCGTGGAGGAGGGCGAGGAGCAGGGCGTGTTGGAGGAACCGGACCTGCTCGCCGATCTCACGATCTATTTCCCGTTCGTTCCGGCGGAGGGGCTGCTGCAGACGATCGTGGAGTGGGGCCGAGATGCGGAGCTGTTGGACTACGACGCGGCGACGGGGCGGTTGACGGTGATGGGGGGGTAGGGGGCGAGTGCTGTCGCGCTGTGCATTCGCGCCGCGCTTCGTAGGTGAGAACTCACGCCTGTTCATCGTGCGCGCGACTCCCGAGCAGAAACTCGCCGACCGAGGTTTCCTCGTTGAAGTCCGTTCCGATCAGACGCGAAAAAAGATCAGGATCACCGCCGCCGAGTGCGCACGGACCGAGGCCCATGGCCGTTGCCACGAGGTACATGGTCTGGTACAAAGCGCCGACTTCCTTGAGGACCAGCGCATAGGCCATTGACCCATATTTCCATTGCACACGTGGAAAGCGGGCCGTAATGACGAACAGGATCTGAGGAGTCGTGGAGCCCCCTGCCGCACGAGATGCGCGTCGGAGCAACGCTTGAAGCTCCGATCGGTTGGCAGTCAGGGCCTCCAGGCGGTGGCGCATGGGATCGTAGTGGTACATGCCAGGCGCCGCTCCTCGGCACCGCTCGATGATCGGATACACCTCCAGGCCATAGCACGCCCCCCCACTGGGATAGAGGCGGCGCGTGAACTGCCCCGCCGTTGTCTTGGTCACTCGCTTCACCCGGGCGACGCGGAAGAGAAATTCGCCCACTTGGCGCGACGTGAGCGGGACCGGGGCGTAGGAACGAACCGAACGTCTCGATTCGAGTACCTCGGTGAGTGGCACATCGTGGGTCTTGAGGTCTTTCAGGTCCGGACGGTAGAGCTGGATGACGGCCTTCGACATATCGGGCTTAAGCGCCGGGGCACGCGGCCGGTCCGCGGCCGTTACTGTGCGCGCGTTCCCGTTTCGGCTGCTCGCGTGCAGCACCAAGTCCCCGAACCCCCAGTCTCCCGAGTCCTGTGCGCGGTCTTCCAGCATACCAGCGCCTTGCAATAAAGAGAGAAAGGCGCCTACCGTAGCGTCGTCGATGTCCTGCGCGGCCGCAGCGACCTCTGGGACGCTCGTAGGGTGAGACAAAGCCGCCACCATGCTCAGCGCTCGGCTATCGGTCAGTTCGAGCCGGGCGCCGCATACCGGTGCATGGAGAACGAAGCTTTCCTGCTCACGACGGATATAGGCCATTCGAGAGAGCAGGAATCTGGACGAGACCTTGACCGGCGGCGGAGAAAGCGAAGCGGGCCTGAGGCGCGCAATGGTGAGCTCTCCGCGCCGGAGAATGGAGCACAGCGCGCCGCACAGTTGCAGCGAATCCAGACAATAATACCAGGGAGGGAGCCCAGCCGCGCCGTCCAGCTCACGTACGAGATCGCTCAGTTTGCTCGCGGTCGCGCCGCCATCTGCGAGTACGCGCAGCACGCGATCGATCCCTTTAGAGAACGGGCGAAAGCGTAGCGTCCTCTCTGGGAGTGCTAGGCGGACGGTCCCCGTCCGCCCCCACTGCATCTTCACAGCCGGATGGAAAGCGAGGATAGGCTCGCTACTCACTGAGGAGGGGCGCCGCAGCACTGTATCGGGCCGAACACCTCTTCTTCGTCTGCGGGCAAGCCACGGGGCTTCACGGGAATAACGATGTGCGACTCCTGCGGCGTATCCAGCACCACGCTAATCTTCCAATTACGAGGCATCGGATCGGGGAAGCGCATTCCCTCCTCCTTCAAAACTTCCATGGGATTCGCGACGAATCGTTTTTTGAACCCTTCGTCCCTCCACGCTCTCGCGATCACCTTGCCGATGATCCGCGCATCGCTTTCTCGAGACATTGTCCACCTCCTGTGCTTCCAGCTCATGTGAGACGGCGCTACAGGAACAGCGGGACAGCGTTAAGCTGCCGCTCTAAATGGGGCGTCGCAAGCCATCCGAGCATCACTGGTACGTCGTACAGCCGACCCGGGGCGAATCGCGGCCGAAAGTGCCGCAACCCGGGGACGATCACCTTGACGACTGCTGCGTTCGTGTCAGGCCGCGTCTGATCGAGAACCAAGAATTCCATGCCGAGCCTCTCGACGATCCGCTGACAGCTCCGCACGCAGTCTCGAAGATCTCGATGGACGACGTGCGGGGCGATATGGATCCGGTTTGAAGGAGGGCCGCCCGGGGTGAGGTAGGGGTGCGCTGCGACGGTGCCTTCTGCTAGCCATGCCTCCTGTTCGGGGGAGAGCCTTCGGCCTTCGCGCTCGGCCGTCCAGACAACAGCCAGCATCTGATTCATCTCGTTGAGAGCGCGATTCAGAGCGAGGCGGACATTGAGGTGAGCGCCGAATCCCAAGATGATTCGTTCGTCTGTAGGGCGCAGTTGCCGTGAGATCGCTGCAAAACAGGGAATACCTAAATCGTTCGTGATGTCCAGGACCCAGAACTCACGTCCCACGGATTCATAGTAAGCGCGGAGCTTCCGATGGTAGGCCGTCCTCAAGCGCTGTAGGTCGAGAGTGGGACGTCTCGCGCGGTTGTACCACCACAGCGCGACGCAGTCCCGTTCGACTAGTTCGCAAAAACCCTGGAGAATCGCTTCCTCGCGCGTGTTTCCCGCGGCACAGCCGTTGGAATCCGCCGGGCAGACCGCGCGCGCAGTCTCCGCAGGATAGCCATAGTAGAGGTACATCGAGGGAAGCAGCTTGTGGCGTCGTTCCGTGAAAGACCACACTGGTGTCCAGTCGATCGTTGCGGATGGGTCAAAGGGCACGGGCACACGGGGTACGGGAGAGCGGGAGCTGTTGCTCATCTCCCATTCGCGGTATTGAGCCTCGCTGAACAGCATACAGCGGTTGGGATGAATCGCGCGATCGCCGAATTGCGCGAACGATCCCCGTTCCCGAGGCTCGTCTCCTTGCCAGAATCCGCAATATCGCTCGACCGCTTCAGCGAGAGCGCTCGTCCGCGCTTGCACCGCGGTGCAGCCTTTGCCTCCACTCAGGTTGTGCAAATCGCGGCGCAGCTGGGCTAGATCCGGCCTGGAGCTCTGTCCGGCGTAGGACGCGAGATATATCCGCAAAGGACCCGCATGGCGGACGCGGAGCGCATGGATTTCGTGTACGACGCCAGTGATGGGGCTGACCAGGTGAGCGAGCCGCCGCAGTGTTTGACGGGGCGAGCGCGCGCGGTAGCCTCCGTCCGCGGTGAACGCCGTGGGACAGCGTTGTACGCGAACGGGGCGGAGCACCTGCTTGGCGTAGAGACTTGGGTCTCCGCAGGAGGGGCACTGCGGCCGGCGAACAATCGCGTGGTAGCGCGCTCGCGAGCCACCAAGCTCGTACGTGACTACTCGATCGCGGAGCCGCCTACGAGCGACTGCAGCGAGCCAGGGAGCGATCCGCTCCGCGAGGAGCGGTTGGGCTCCTGAATACGTCGATCCCGCGCGGGTAGCAGGCCCGCCTATGAGTGCCGACCATCTTCGGGTACTCACCACATAGGACCGGACCGGCCGATTACGGCGCAGTCGTTGCTCCAAACATTTCCAACAGCAGCCTTCTCCCGGGACAAAGAGTGGTCCGATCCAAGCGATGACGCCGCCGGGCTTGCAGAGCAGCCACGGGTCGCCGCGCCGCAACGCGCGTCCGTTGATATCCTCGAGCTCGGGGCGAAGATAGTCGTCCGTGAGTACCAAAGTGACGTTGCCCCGAGCGCGCACGACGAAACCGGCGCGGGCGAACGCCGCTGCCCATTCATCTACGGCCACAGATCCAACAGTTTGCAGCGCGATCGTGTACTTCGCCGCTCGCGACTCCGTCTGCGGCGCTCCCCAATGGGGAGGCACATGGATGCATTCTGTCGCGGCCTGCTCCGATTCCACCAGACAACCCATGGCTTCGAGCTCGAGGAGGGCATAGTACACGTCCGCGGCACCGTGCTGCTGCTCCAGGCTTACGGCGATGTCGTCGCTCGAGTGCTGCCCGGTGAGCCAGGGCGCCAGGTGCTCATACAGGGAGCCACACAACACGTGATCCCCACGATCTGAAAGGAGCAGCGCGCCCTCTCCCCGGACAACTTCCATTCGATAGGAATTCTCCAGCCGGGGTCGATTGAGCATTGTCCGGCTCCTAAGAGGCGGCGAGCAATGCCTGGAATCGCGGATTGCTTCTCAGTAAGTCGAACGTTGGATCGACGCGAAGCTCGGGAACGGAAATCGGAGCCGGAATCGCGAGAAGCGCTTTCAACTGGTCAATGGCCGCCTCCTGGTCTCCCACTGCGACGTACAGCCGAATCAGCTCGAGCGTCCAGAAGGCGCCGCGAAGTGCATCGTGAGTGATGGGACGGAGCGCAGCCGCGGCCGCGGCTTCCCGCCGCGCACTCGTGATCCGGCCCAACCCTGCGAGAGCCATGCCGAACTCGATATGGGGAGAGGCCTGCTGGACTTGAACGAGCGTTCGCGCCTGCCACACGGCGCGGCTCGAGTCGTAGTACGCCCGCGCGTGGTCGAGTCTGCCTCTGCGTCGCGCCAACTCCGCTTTCGCGAGGTAATACGCGCCGCTGTCCACTCGGGAAGTCCGGAGAGAGAAACGCTCGAGTCCGAGTTGGTACTCCTGGTCGAGAAACGCGAACAGTGGGCGATAAGAGATCTCCCCAATCAGCACCGGCACTATCTGCTTTGTCACGTCGAACCGCCGAGCGGCCTCGTGCATCACCTGCCTGGCACCGTCCAGATCTCCCTGTCGTGTGGCGAGCAGCGCCTTTGAGGCGAGGGGGGGGACCCAGTCGGGAGCGAATGCGGCGGCTTGATCATAGTAAGGCGCTGCTTCCGAGTACCGGCGCATCAGATGCAAGGTGGCGCCCACCTCGAAGGCGAAGATGTGGGATCGTGGATTGACGCTCAGTGCGCGACGGAGGGTCTCGAGGGCCTGGTCCCACTTCCCCTGCCGGCGCTCCACCGATCCGATGAGCCAGAGAAGCTCGCTGTTATTCGGTTGTCGCTCGCGAGCGAGGCGGAACTGCTCCAGGGCGCGTTCATAGTCCATCCGTACCCGGGTATAGAAGCAGCCCAGCGCAATCCGGGCCTCTGGCAGTTCAGGTCCAAGAGCGAGCGCGCGGGTTACAGCTTGGTTGGTGAGTTGCAGTTGTCGATCTGTACGGTCGAACAGGTAATAGAGAATGCTGCGGGCTTGCGCGAGCTTCGCATATGCCAGCGCGAAGTTTGAATCCAACGCGATCGCACGTTCATACATCTCGACTGCGCGCCGAGTATCGTCCTCGACGAGGAACTGCCGCGTGTACAGATTCCCGCGCAGATAGAAATCGTATGCCTGCAGGTTTCCGGTCGGCCGCGCTTCCAGGGGCGGTTGCTCGGGTAGCAGCAACCGCACATTGAGAGCTTCCGCGACGCCACTCGCGATGGCTGTCTGCACGGCGACAATGTCTCCAGGTGCGAGGGCCGCATCATAGCGTCCGCTCCACATGAGCCGCTCATCGGAAACGCGGGTGAGTTCGGGGATAACCCGGACTACGCCCGATCCCTCCGGATGTCGGTCAGTCCGAATCGAGCCCGCAAGCACGTATTGAATGTTCAAGTCCCGGGCGATCTCCTTGATCGTCATTTTGCGGGTGCTGTAATGCATGGCGCTGGCGCGCGAGATGACGGCGAGGCCGGCGTTCTCCGCGATCCGACTGGTGATTTCATCGGTCAAGCCCTCCGCGAAATACGCATCGCGGGGAGAACCTAGGTTGTCGAACGGCAGTACGACGACCGCTGGACGTATGACCCGGAGCGGGATACTCGATGACCGGAAATGTTCGAAGGCTGCCCACCCAATTCCGCAGACCACGAAGAGGCCGACCACTGTAAGGGTCACCCTGCGGCCCGGTCTGCGGTCGTCGAATACGTCGAGGATCCAGCCCCACCCGTCCGGCGACGTCAGAGCGTCTGTGAACTCGCCTGCTTGACTGAACCGCTCCTCAGGATTCTTCGCGAGCGCCCGTTCAAGGACCCGCGCCACATGCCTCGGGATGTCGGGCCGACTCCGACGCAACGGTGGGACAGGATCGACGACGTGCTGGGCCTGGAGCGACCGCGCGTTCGGCCCTGTGAAGGGCGGTCGGCCCGAGAGCATCTCGTACAGTACGCAACCGAGCGAATAGATGTCGCTCCGTCCGTCGACCACCTGACCGCTTGCCTGCTCGGGACTCATGTAGGCGGGCGTGCCAAGCACGCCGGTCTGTGTGAGCTCACTGGATCCTGCCGCGTCGAATGCGCGCGCGATCCCGAAGTCCGCCACCATGGCGTGTCCGGCGGACATGAGAATGGTGGCGGGCTTGATGTCGCGGTGCACGACTCCTTGTTCATGCGCGTAGGTCAACGCGCTCGCAACTTCCTGCGTGATTCGGATGGCTTCGTCGAGCGGCAAGCGGTCGGTGCGGGCGAGGCGATCCCGCAGCGTTTCGCCCGCGACGTACGGCATGACGTAGTAGAGGAGGCCCGCTGCTTCGCCTGATGTGTGCACCGTGAGGATGTGAGGATGCTGCAACCGGGCGGCGATCTGGATCTCGAGCAGGAAGCGCTCCGTCCGTACCGCGAGCGCGAGCTCGGGCGCGAGCACCTTGATCGCCACCGGGCGGGACGGGTTGCGCTCCCGGGCGAGATAGATGGTCGCACTGCCGCCGTGGCCGATCTCGCGGTCGATGATGTAGCGATCGGCTAGGGCCGTTTTCAGGCCCTCCAGCGGGTCGAGCACGGCGGGTTCCAGGGGCGGGGTTAACGTACGGCGCGGGACGGGACGTTGCAAAATGGCGCCGGGCGGGCTACGGCGTAGCTTGGGTGAGTCCGGAGAGTGAGCCAAATGTCGGACCGCCCGCTGCCGCGCCTCGAACTCACCTGCCTGGGCCCCCCCACGGCCCGGCTCGAGGGCCGGGAGCCGCCCGTCGAAGTCCTCTGGCGTCGGCACCTTGCCCTGCTCATCTACCTCGCGCTCTCTCCCGATGGGACCCGCACCCGCGACCACCTCCTCGGATTGCTTTGGCCCGAGAAGCCTGAGGACAGAGCTCGCGGCGCCTTGAATGAGAGCCTGCGGCGCCTGCGCCACGCGCTGGGCGCAGGCCGGCTGTTGTCGCAGGGAGACGCGATCAGGCTGAGCCGAACGGGACTCGCGGTCGACGCCCTCGAGTTCGACACGCTTGCCCAGCGCGATCCCGGCCGGGCAGTGACCCTCGTGCGCGGCGAGTTCCTCGAAGGATTCCTGCTCAACGAGGCGCCCGCGTTCGATGAATGGGTCGGGATCGAGCGCGAGCGGCTTCGCGCTCGCGCAGCGGCCGTCCAGATCGCCCACGGGGAGGGGCTGCTCGCCGCCTGTCGGTTCGCCGATGCTGGTGACCTCGCCCAGCGCGCGCTGGCGCTCGAGCCGTACGCCGAACCCGGTGTGCGCCTGCTGATGCGCGCCACCGCCCTGTCGGGCGACTCCGCGCGCGCGCTCGCCGCCTACCACGGGTTCGCTGAACGGCTGGCGAGTGGCATCCAGGAAAAGCCGAGCCGTGAGCTTACCTCACTCGCGGAACGGATCCGGCACCAGGTCACCCGTCCGTCGGCCCCCGGCGATCCCACCGGCGAACCGCCGCTCACCGGACGCGAGGGAGTGCACCGCACGGCATTCGACCAGATCGGGCTGGCGTTTGACGACGGGCCGCGCGCCCTGATGATCACCGGCGCCCCCGGCATGGGGAGGACGCGCCTCCTCGCGGAGTGCGCTAAGCGACTCGCTCTGGAGGGCGCGATCGTCGCGCTCGCCCGGCCGCTGCCGAGCGACCACGACGCGCCGTGGAGCACGCTGCGCCTGTTGCTGCGGTCCGGGCTGTACCGTGCTCCGGGACTCGTCGGGACCGATGCGGACGCGCTCGGCGTGCTCGCGAGTCTGGTCCCCGAGCTGGCCGAGCGCGCGCCGCCGCGCGCCCCGCGTGATGCCGCGCACGTGGCGACCGCGCTCGCGTCCGCGCTCTCGGCACTCGCGGAGGAGAGCCCGGTGGGGCTCGCGGTGGATGACGCGCATCTCTCGGACGATGCGACGCTCGAAGCGCTGTGCGCGGCGTTGGAGCAGCTCCGGCTCGCGCCGGTGATGGTCGTGCTGACCACAGCGGATAACGTGGGATCCGCGCCTCGCGCGCTGCTGCGGCTGCGGGGCGCCGTAGGGAGATCCCTGCGCGGTGCGACCGTGCGGCTCGACCCGTTCTCGGACGGCGACGTGAAGGAGTTGGTCGGCGCACTGGCGCCCTGGTGCGCCGATGACGCGGAGCGCGACCGGCTCACGCGCCGTCTCGCCTTCGAGACCGGCGGCAATCCGTTCTTCGTGATCACCCTGCTCGAGGGTCTCAAGCGGCTCGCGACACTGCGCGCCGACTTCGTGGCCTGGCCGCGCAAGCAGGCGACGCTCGACACGCCGCTGCCGTTCTCCGTACCCGACCTGGCGCGCATGGCGATCGCGGCGCGTGTGGCGGAGCTCGACCCGGAAAGCCGGCGCGTGCTGGCGGCGGCGAGCATCGGAGGTCTCGCGCTCGACCTCGATCTCGTCAGTGCGCTGGCAGAGCTCCCGCGCGCCGCGGTCGAAGACCGGCTCGCGGGAGCGGAGCGCGGGCATCTCGTGGCGTTCGACGGACAGCGCTACGGGTTCACCGCGTCGCTCGTCGCCGACGTGGTGCGCGCCGAGTGTCTGACACCGGGCCAGCGGCGCGGTTTGCGGCAACGCGCGATCGCCGCGCTCTCCCCGCGCCAGGACATCGAGTCTAGGGTAATGCGCGTCGAGCTGATGGCGGCGGTGGAGCCGGGCCCCGCCACGTTCCAGGAGGCCGTTCTGGTCGCTCAGGCGGCGCGCGCGGCGGGGAGTGACCGCACGCTGCACCGGGCGTTGGCGGCGGCCGAGCGCGGTGCGGGACCGGATCTCGAGTCCCATCGCCAGGTGCTCGAAGACCTGCGCAAGCAGGAGAGCTTGTGAGCCCGGCGTGACCCGCGCGGGGCGGGTGGGGACGAGCCCCCACCCAGCCCCGACTCTGTGCTGGCTGCTCACCGCTGGAGAGCGGCGTTCGGGCACACCATCTGGTTGTCGTCCGGGTCGATGGTGCAAGCAGGGCTGGTGTCCGCAAGGCCGGTGGGACTGGCACACGCGGCGAGGGCCAGAAGGCCGGCGGCGAGAAGCAGGCGATGGATCGACATGCGTACCTCCTCGAGTGGGGACTTGGCTGGGTGCGACCGGCGGTTCCGGTGCACGCGCGCCCAACGTAGGAGGAGGGAGTCACTTGGCAGTCACGCGATCGAGGTCTCGAGTCACGTAGTTAAGCCCACAAAAAAAGAGTGGGAGACCTGACTGCGGTCTCCCACCTCGTCCAACCTCCCGCTCCCGACCCGCGATTCAGCGCGCGGACAGCCTCGATGTCTGGAGACTGTCGATCAGCGCCTGGTCACGCGCGAGCTTCCGCTTCGCTCTCTCGCGCTTCACCTCGAGGCTCGCGAGCACCGTTCTCGGTCCCTGGAACGTGAACACTCGATCCCAGTAGTCGGGACCGGGAGGCGCCCAGCCGCCGCCGGCGACGATGACGGCGCGCTGGCGATCAATCAGCTCTTCGAGCCGATCGATTTGGGTTCTGTCCTCGCCCACCACTCGCCGCGCGTTGGCGAGGACGATCTCGGAGCGCGTGACCTCATGGGCCAGTGCGGACGTCTGCGCCTTGAGCTTCGGGGAGCCGAGGGCGGCGGAGACTGCCACGATTCCGAATGTGACGAAGGTCTGTTGGAACGACATGGATCCTCCTTGGCGTTTGCGCCGCCGTGCGGCGCTGTGGGTCAGCTTTCGAGCGCCAAGCTAGACGGACCCGCTCCAGTCGCGGTCACGGGAAGGGAGGGGAGAATCAATTGCTTGTGGGACAATGACATCAGGGTCGTGGGAAGGGGGGAAGGTACCCCTACACCAGCACCGCCAGCGCGTCCGCGACCCGCTTGACCGCCGCATGGTGCACCGGCGTGAAGCCGTCCGGCACGTCCGAGTCGATGTCGAGTTGGCCCAGGATGGTGGCACGGCGTCTGATCAGCACGACCAGCTCGGAGCGCGTGTCCGTGTTGCAGGCGAGGTAGTTGCCGATCGCCGTCACGTCCGGAACGTTCTGGTCCTCCCCCGTTGCGACGGCTGTCCCGCAGACGCCCGCGCCCACCGCGATGCGGGTGTGCTCCGTCGCGCGCCCCGCGAACGCCTCGAGCACGAGGGCGTCGCCCAGCAGCATGTAGGCGTAGACCGAGGTGAATGGCTCGCCCCAGCCGCGAATCCGCTCGCAGGCGACCTGGAGTAGGATTTGCCGCGGCGCGTCGTGCAGGTGTGCGGCGCGGAGCGCGCGCACCGTGGCGCCGGGGTCGAGCTCGACACTCATGAGGCCCGTTTGCCGAGCACCGCCGTGACCTCGACCTTCTGGTCCCCGCGAGTGATGCCGATCAGCACCGTGTCGCCCGCCTGATGGCTGCGCAGCACATCGGTCATGTCGAACAGATTCGCGACGGGCTTGGTTCCGATGGCGGTGATGATGTCCCCGGCCTTCAACCCCGCCTGCTCGGCGGGGCTACCCGCGCGTACGCCGGTGAGTCGGACGCCTCCCGGAGAGCCCGTCATGTCCGGAATCGTGCCGAGATAGGCACCGTAGCCCGAGCCCCCCGCCAGCATTTTTGGCGGCGCGGCATCGACGAAGGTGAGGGACTCGGGACGATTAGCCAGCGTCCAGGCGACGGCCGCCACGAATGATGCCACGCGAGCGAGGCCCGTAGCGTTGATCTTCTGCCACTGGTCGGTGGTGCGATGATAGTCCTCGTGCAGGTCGGTGAAGAACTCGAGTACCGGGCGCTTCGCGCCGAAGAATGAAGCGTGGTCGCTCGGTCCCCAGCCGTCTCCTGACGCGCGCAAGTCGAAGTTCCCGCCGGCCTGGTTCAGTGAGTCGAGGATGTGCGGGAACTCTTGCGCGGTGGCGGCGCCGAGCGCGAGCAGCCGCTCGTTCCGCAGCCGGCCCACCATGTCCATGTTGAGCATGGCGTAGATCGAATCGACCGGCTCGACGAGCGGATGCTTGACGAAGTACTCCGAGCCGAGATCACCCAACTCTTCGCCGCTGAAGGCGATGAAGACGATGGTGCGGGCCGGGTGGCGATCGTGCAGCTCGCGCGCGACCTCGAGTAGCGCGGCGTCCCCCGAGGCGTTGTCGTCCGCTCCCGGGTGCACTTTCCCGGTGCTGTCGGGGTCCAGGCTGCCGAACCCGCCGTAGCCGAGATGGTCGTAGTGCGCGCCGATGACGACGACCTGGCCTCGCAGCGCCGGGGAGGTGCCGGGAATCGTCGCCACGATGTTGCGCGCCGCCGCTCCGCCGAGCTTGGTGTGCATCACCGCTGGCGCGTCGGCCTGGATCGTGAAGGGCTGGAAGAAGGACCCATTCGGGCCCGCGGGCGCGACGCCCGCCTTCGCGAAGCGGCCGGCGATGTAGCGGGCGGCGTCGTCGATGCCGCGGGTGCCGACCCCGCGCCCCTCACGCGCGCTATCGGCGAGGTACCGCACGTCAGCGAGCACGCGGCGGGCGGCGGGTGGCAGCGTGTCCTGCGCGACCGTCAACGCGGCGAGGAGCAGGGTGGCTGGGATCATGCCCGTATATCTACCGTGACCTCCCTGCTCGTGGAAGCCGATTTCTCTCACTAGATTCCTCGTTCAATGGCCGTCCCTTCCAGCCCGTCCATCATCGCCCGGTTCGCGCGGTGCGTGGAGTTGTTCCGCGACCCTACCTTGAAGGACGAACAGAAGGCCGCGTTCCGGGCACTCATGGAGTCGCTGCAGTCGGAGCCGTTCCGCCTCCGGGACGAAGGCGGATCCATCGTGGTGAACGGGACGCCGGTGGAGGGCGGCGCGGTGGGGCCCCTCACGCACCGGCTGGCGTTGCACAACGTCGGCGAGGTCTCTATTCCGCGCCGCGCGCCGCCCCTGGAGGTGTTCGAGCTGGTCAAGGCGCTCGCGGAGCCCCCTGGACAGGGCGACATCCCCACTCGACTCCGCACCGCCGGCGCTTTCAGCATTGTCGTGGCGCTCGGTACGGCGCCGATCTCGCCTGCTGAGCAGGGCCCGCCCGCGAGCGGCGCCGGCCTCGGCACAGAGGGTATTCTCCGGGGCGAGCCGATGACCGACATCAGGTCGCCGAAGGAATGGGTGTCTGGGGTCCCGCGGCTCACCTACGATCCACCACCGCCTTCGGCGGAGACCTCGCTCCCGGCCCAGGGGTTGGGTGGTCCCGCGGACGCGATGCAACCCGAGGCCGCGCCTCCAGTCGCGCCTCCAGTCGCGCCTCCAGTCGCGCCTCCAGCCGCGCCTCCAGTCGCGCCTCCGGCCGCTCAGCCGCCGGTTGCGCCACCGACTCAACCCGCCGCCTCCAAAACTCCGGCCCGTCCGCTGTCTCCCGCCGATCGGGCACTCAAAGACCTCGCGCGCGAGCCGCAGGCGCCGAGCGTCGGGGACGTACTCGCCGTGCTGGGGCAAGAAGCCGAGAACGCACTGCGCGGGAACCGCATCGAGGTCTTCCTGGCGATCGTCGTGGAGGTCGTGCGGCAGGAACAGCACGTCACGGACGAGAGCGCGCGGCGGCACTACAAGATCGCGCTGCGACGCATGCTCCCGAAGGCGACGTTGCAGCGCCTGGCCCCGCTCGTCACAGTGCCGACACAGCGCGCGGAAGCGATCGTCGCGCTGCGGCGCAGCGGCGCCGAAGGCGTCGCGGTATTGCTCGACCGCCTCGTCTCGGCCCCGGGCGTCGGGGAGCGACGCGGGGCCTTCGACGCGCTCCGGCAGATGAGCGAAGGGACCGAGCAGCTGATCAAGATGCTCGACCACGACGAATGGTTCGTGGTGCGGAACATGGCCGAGCTGGCGGGCGAGCTGGCGATGGAGGAGGCGGTCCCGGCTCTGGCGCGGCAGCTGACGCATTCGGATGAGCGGGTCCGCAAAGCGACGGCGCTTGCGCTCGCGAAGATCGGCACCACCAGCGCGGCGGAAGCCCTGCGGCGCGCGCTGCATGACAAGTCGGCCGACGTGCGCATGCAGGTGGCGCTGGGCGTCGGCGGTCGCCGCTCGAGCGGGCTGGTGATGGCGCTCGTCGTGGCCCTGGACGAAGAGAAAGACGAAGCGGTGCAACGCGAGCTGATTCTCGGGCTGGGCCGGATCGGAACGCCGGATGCCGTTCAGGCGCTGATCAAGTTTTCGCAAGCCCGGAGACGTCTGTTCGGACGCCGGCCCACGGTGCTGCGCGTCGCGGCAGTCGAAGCGTTGCGCCTCGCGGGGACGGCGCCGGCCATCGGTACGCTCGAGGGCCTCGCGGAGGAGTCCGATCGCCAGGTCAGCGCGGCGGCGAAAGCGGCGCTCGAGGAGCTGAAGAAGCCCCCGAAGCGATGAGCTCGCTCAGCGACCGGGTGCCGGTTGGAATCGGTGGTCCCACCGGTTGTGGACCGGTCTCCTCTTTGGTCCGGGATCGTTATCGGGGTACGAAACTCGTGTCCGAGGTCAGCCGCCGGGCGAACAGCGCGCACAGGCGCGCCGCCCGGTCGAGATCCTCCACCGCCACCATCTCGTTCGGACTGTGCATGTAGCGGTTCGGCACGCTCACCAAACCCGTCGGGATTCCCTTCATCGCGTTGTAGATCGCGTCGGCGTCGGTACCCGTGTCGTGGGGGGCTGCCTGAATCGTGTACGGGATCTTGTCCGCCTCGGCGCACTCGACCAGGATGTCGAAGACGGCGTGGTTCACCGCCGAGCCGCGGGACAGCACCGGCCCCGCCCCGACCTTGTGCTCGCCGGTCCGCTTTTTCTCGGCGCCGGGATAGTCGGTGGCGTGCGTGACGTCCACCACTAGCGCGACCTGCGGGTCGATTTCTACGGCGCTGGTACGGGCGCCGCCGCCGGACCAGGCGATCTCTTCCCGCGAAGTCGCGACCGCGAATACCCCCGCGTGCTTCGGCCGGTCGGCGGCGAGGAGCCGCAGCGCCTCCGCGACCACGTAGGCGCCGATGCGATTGTCGATGCTGCGGGACACGATGCGGCCGTTCGGAAACTCGCGCACGCCGGCGTCCAAGACACCGGCGTCGCCCACGCGCACGCGCTCCAGCGCCTCCGCCTTGTTTGCGACGCCGATGTCGATCCACAGGTCCGTGATCTTCGACACCCGGTCCATGTCTTCGCGCTTCATCAGGTGCACCGCCTGCTTGCCGATGACGCCATGGACGGGACCGGTCCGGCCCAGGAGCACGACGCGCTGGCCGACGAGCACCTGCGAGTCCCATCCGCCGATGGCGCCGAAGAAGAGATAGCCGTCGTCGTCGATATGGGTGATCTGAAGGCCGATCTCGTCGATGTGACCCGCGAGCATCAGGCGCGGCTTGCCCTTTACGTTGATCGCGCCGACCGAATTGCCGTGTACGTCCGCGGTCACCTGATCCGCGAAGCGCTGGACCTCCTCCCGCCAGACGCGCGCCGGCGCGGCCTCGAATCCTGATGGGCCCGGGGTGTCGAGCAGACGCTTGAGAAAGTCCAACGGGGCTCGTGTCATCGTACCCTCCGCATAATGCGCACGCGACGCATCAACCGTGGATCAAATCGGCTAGGATCTCCGCGGCGTCCCCAAGCCGTGGGCCGGGGCGTGAAGTATAGGCATTGCCGTCGAGAAACTCGACGTGCCCGCCGAGCAGCGCGCGTCCGTCGGGATCGGTGACCTGCGCCGCCTCGCGGCGCGCCCGCGGAACGTCGAACCCGCAGAGCGCGACCACCACGAGATCGGGCGCGAGGGCGGCCAGCTCGGCCCATGGTCGCGCTAGCGACGGCGTCCCCCGCACGCCCGCCACGTCCTCTCCCCCCGCGAGGGCGACCAGCTCGGGAACCCAGTGGCCCGCCACATAAGGGGGATCGAGCCATTCCAAGACCACAATGCGTGGTGCGTGGTGCGTCAGTCGTGCGCGAGAGCGCAACCGCTCGATCCGGTGCTGTAGCGCGGACACGAGCTCAGCCGCCTGCGCCGGCAACGCGATCGCATCGCCGACCTTCGCGATGTCCGCCCACACGTCGGCGAGCGTGTGAGGATGGAGCGTCACCACGCGGGGTCGCGGGTCGAGCCGGGCCACCACCCGGGTCAATTCGGTGCCGTCTAGGGCACACACGCTGCACAGCGACTGTCCGATGAGGACATCGGGACGCAAGCGGCCGAGCGCATCCACGTCCAGTTCGATCGGCGACACACCCGACCGCTTCGCCTCGGCCATTTGACTGTCGATTTCGCGCGACGTGAGTCCTGCGTCGAGACGGAAGCGCGTCACGGGCGGCAGCGCCCGCATGGCGACGGGAAAATCGCATTCGTGCGAGACCGCCACCAGGAGACACGCGCCCCCGATCGCCGCCACGATCTCGGTCGCGGCGGGGAGGAGCGAGGCCACCCGCATCGCGCTACATCCTCTGCTGGCCGACCCGGTACAGCACGCTGCCGAGGGCGCCGAAGAGCAGCAACGCCACGAGCGCGGAGGTCGCGAATCCGCCGAGCTTCTGGTACAGGCCGACCGTTTCCGCCAGCCAGTCGGCGCTGCCTTTCGCACCGGCGATGGCCGCGACCGCGATCCCGGCGATCGCGCCCCCCGCGATCAGCCCGCTCGAGAACAGCACGCCCGGTCCCGATTCGATCTCGGCCAGCGTGCGCTGCTGCGAGCGGACGCGCCGCTCGACCAGCCAGCGCACGATCCCACCCGCGAACATCCCGGCGGAGGTCGAGATCGGCAGGTACACGCCGACGGTTACGGGGAGCGATTGCACGCCCATCAGCTCGATGGCGATCGCGATGAACACCCCGGTGAGCACGAGCGCCCACGGGAGCCGCCGCGTCAGGATGCCGTCGGTGATGAGGGCCATGAGCGTGGCCTTGGGCGAGTCGAGCCGGGTCAGCTTGCGCCCGGCGTACTCGCGGAGGCGGCCCCCGATCCCGGGATCCACCACGTAGCGGATCTGGTGGGCGGCGGTGTCCACGAGGTACTTCCCGGGGGGCACGCCATTCGTCGCGACGTACACGCGCATCACTCGGTAGGTGTTCTGGTCCACCGAATCGCCGCCGGCGACCCGGAACCCGGACATCGTTTGATCGAGCATCGCCACGTCTTTGAGCGTGGTGCAGCAGTCGCTCGCCGGAGCGACGAACCCGGGGTGAGTTTCCGGGACTTCATACGTGTAGGAGCGGTTGAGCAGCGTGAGCGTCCACCCGACGGCGAGCGCGGACGCGAGCGAGCCGACGAGGATCGCGATTTGCTGGCGGCGCGGCGTCGCTCCGATCAGGAAGCCGGTCTTCAGGTCCTGGGAGGTGTTGCCGCCGTTCGCCGCGGCGACCGCGATCACCGCCGCGATCGAGATCGCCTGGACGCGATGATCGATCCCGGTCCACCCGAGCAGCAGGAACACCACGCAGGTGCCGATGAGCGCGGCGATCGTCATGCCCGAGATTGGGTTCGCGGAGCTGCCGATCTGGCCGCAGATCCGCGACGACACGGTCGTGAAGAAGAACGCGAAGAGGATGATGAGAATCGAGCCGAGCAGATTCACCTTGAGCTGGGGCAGGAGCGCGAGCCCGAACGCCAGCACCAGCGAGCCGACGAGCGTGACCGTGATCGGGAGGTCGTCCTCGGTGCGCAGCCCGCCGCTGATGAGCTGGCCTGCGCGGCTCGCCTTCAGGCTCGCGAATCCGCCAGCGAACGCGCCCCCGATCGTGGGCAGCGCGCGCGCCAGCGCGATGATGCCGCTCGTCGCGACGGCGCCCGCGCCGATG
>JBGPIJ010000023.1:0-17928 GCA_041484865.1 Gemmatimonadota bacterium | reverse complement strand
TCCTTCACGCCCTTCCCGGACGGCCGCCACCTGCTGCTCGGTCCCGACCCCGCCCTGGTCCGGCGCGAGGTGTCGAAGTTCTCCGCCCGCGACGCGGATCGCCTCCCCGCCTACGAGGCCATGCTCGAGCGGGTGGCGCGGCTCGTCGAGCCGACGCTGCTCGAGGCGCCGCCCGATCCCTGGTCGCTCCGGCCGCGCGACCTGTGGCGCACCGGGAGATCGCGAAGTTTTCGAGTCGCGACGCCGCCACCCTGCCGCGCTACGAGGCGATGCTCGAGCGCGTGGCGCGCTTCGTCGAGCCCACGCTGCTGCAAACGCCCCCCGACCCGTGGTCGTTCCGGCCGCGTGACCTGACGAGACTGGCGAAGCTCGCCTGGGGCTTCGCGCGGCTCGGCAAGCACGGCCCCGAGGCGCTCGAGATCCTCACGGGGGCGGCCCGCCCCATCCTCGACCGCTGGTTCGAATCGGAACAGCTCAAGGTCACACTCGCGACCGACGCGATCATCGGCGCGATGGCCTCGCCGTCCACTCCCGGCACCGCCTACGTGCTGTTCCACCACGTCATGGGCGAGTGCAACGGCGTCCGCGGCGTGTGGGGGTACGTGCGCGGCGGCATGGGCGGGATCTCGGACGCACTCGCCGCCGCGGCCCGCGCCCGGGGCGCCGACATCCGCGTCTCCGCCCCCGTGGCCCGCATCCTGAGCCGCAGCGGGCGCGTGACGGGCGTGGCGCTCGAGGACGGCACCGAGCTGCTCGCGCCGGCCGTCGTGTCCAACGCCGACCTCCACGTCACCTTTCTCAAGCTCGCGAATCCCGACGACCTGCCTCCTGAGTTCGTCGCGGCGGTCCGGAACGTCGACTACGCCAGCGCCTCGCTCAAGATCAACGTGGCCCTGTCCGAGCTGCCGGATTTTCGCGCCCTCCCCGGCACCGCACCCGGTCCGCAGCATCGCGGCACGATTCACATCGCGCCGACGCTCGACTACATGGAACAGGCGTTCGACGACGCGAAATACGGCCGGCCCTCCGCGCATCCGATTCTCGAATGCACGATTCCATCCGTGATCGATCCCTCGGTCGCGCCGCCGGGACAACACCTGATGTCGTGCTTCGTCCAATACGCGCCGTATGCCCTGCGCGAGGGCGGCTGGGACACCCGCAAGGAAGCCTTCGCCGACCGCTGCGTCGAGGTCCTGGCGCAGTACGCGCCCAACGTGCCGCGCGCGGTCATCGCTCGTCAGGTGCTGTCACCCCTGGACTTGGAGCGCACCTTCGCGCTCACGGGCGGCAACATTTTTCAGGGCGCGATGACGCTGAACCAGCTCTTCTCTCTGCGCCCGCTTCCCGGCTACGCCGACTATCGCACCCCGATCCGCGGCCTCTACTTGTGCGGCGCCGCCACGCATCCCGGCGGCGGCGTCATGGGCGCCTGTGGTTACAACGCAGCGCGCGAGATTTTGCGAGACGCGCGATCGCCCCGGGTGTAGATTACCGCACCAACTCCCCCTAGAGATTACCGATGGGTTCGCTCCGCCGCACACTGCTGGTCACCCTCGCCGTCCCCACGCTGGCCGCCGCCCAATCGAACGCGGAGCGCGTGGGGAACGACGCCTACACGCGCTCGCACGACTACGACCTGGTGCATCAGCGCATCGAGGTCCGGGACTTTGATTGGGACTCGACGGCGTTCAAAGGCCGCGTCACCACGACGCTCGTGGCGCTTCGGCCCGGCTTGGACTCGATCATTCTCGACGCGGGGAAGCTGCTCGACATCCGGCGCGTCACGGGCGACGGTACGGGCGCACCGGTGCTGCGGTTCACGACGCAGGGCGACACGCTCGTGGTCTACCCCGCGAAGCCGGTCGGCTTCCGCGACACGACACGGTTCACGATCGAGTATCGGGGCCGGGTGGACAACGGCACGGGGCTCACGTTCCTCCTGCCGGAAGGACGCGCCCATCGCCCCCAGCAGATCTGGAGCCAGGGCGAGGACATGAACAATCACTTCTGGTTCCCGACCTACGATTTCCCGAACGACAAGATGAGCTGGGAGCTCGTGGCGACGGTGCCGGCCCAGTACACGGTCGTGTCGAACGGGCGGCGGCTTTCGGACCGGAACAACCCCGACGGCACGCACACGGTGACCTGGCGCCAAGACCTGCCGAGCGCAACCTACCTCGTGTCGCTGATCGTGGCGCCGCTCGCCCGGCTCGCCGACAGCTGGCACACGGTCCCCGTCGAGTACTACGTCTATCACGAAGACAGCGCCGCGGCGCGGCGGCTCTTCGCCGTCACGCCGGACATGATCGACGTCTATTCCCGCCTCACGGGGCTCGCCTATCCCTGGGCCAAGTACGCGCAGACGACCGTCGCGGACTTCTTCGGCGGCATGGAGAACGTCAGCGCGACGACGCTCGTCGATTGGCTCCCCGACGACCGCGCCTACCGGGACCGCCCCTGGTATCAGTGGATCCTGATTCCGCACGAGCTCGCCCATCAGTGGTTCGGAGACTACGTGACCACCGAGAACTGGGCGAACATGTGGCTCAACGAGGGGTTCGCCGAGTACCTGCCCGGACAGTACTGGCGCGCCAAGCTCGGGCAGCACGCGGAAGACGATTATTACATCGACGAGTACGAGCACTTCATGCGGATCGACGGGCACCGGCGCATGGCGCTCGCGGCGCACGCGTCGAACAACATCTATCCCAAAGGCGCGCTCGTGCTCCGCATGCTGGAGCGCCTGCTCGGCCCCGAGCGGTTCTGGACCGCGATGCACACCTTCCTCGCGCGGCATGCGCTCGGCAACGCGACGAGCGACGACCTGCGCCAGGCGGTGCTGCTCGCGACCGGCGAGAACCTCGACTGGTTCTGGAGCCAGTGGGTGTATCAGGCGGGCTACCCCGAGTTCGCCGTGACCGCGGCCTACGACAGCGCCGCCCGGAGCCTCACGCTCACCGTCCGCCAGACGCAGGTGGACACGGCGAAGGCCGACAGCACCGGCCTCGCGTTCACGACGCCCGACGTGTTCCGGATGCCGGTCACGATCCGCGTCGGCACCGCCCATGGCGACGTCGTGCAGCGCGCCATGCTCGCGGCGCGCCAGCAGACGATCGAAATCCCCGGCGTCGCCACCCCGCCGACGATGGTCGTGTTCGATGATGGCAACACCGTACTGAAGAAGCTGGCGTTCGACCAGCCCACAGCCTGGCTCGCAACCGAGCTCGCGCGCGACCCGGATCTGTGGAATCGCCTCTGGGTGATCGGGCAGCTCGCGCGGAGGCCCGCCGATTCCACAGCCGGCTCCGCGCTCGCCCGCGCTGCGACCACCGCCGACTACCCGCTCACCCGCGCACAGGCGGCGGAGGCGCTGGGCGGCTTCCCCGCTGCCACCGCGCTCCCGGCGCTCGAAGTCGCGCTGCGCGATACGTCGGCTACCGTGCGGCAGTCGGCCCTGGAAGGGCTGGGAGGGATGGGCGGCACGCGCGCGATCGCGCTCGCCACAGCGGCCCTGCATGGTGATTCGAGTTACGAGGTGCGCGCCGCCGCGGTCACGACCCTCGCCCGCACCGATTCGGCCCATCGCCGCGCGGTGATCGCCGACGCGCTGGGGACGCCGTCATATCAGGACGCCATCCGCACCGCCGCGTTGCGCGCGATCGTGCAGCTCGACGACACCAGCTCGGTCGAGCGTCTGGAAGGCCTGCTCGGCGAATACCGCAACCCCGCCCATGCCCTCGGCCAGCTCGCGAATCACGGCTCCCTGCGGGCGCTCGACGTGCTGAGCCGGCACCTGGACGACGAGCGGCCGTACGTGCGGCGCTGGGTGCTGGAAGCGTTCCGCTTCACGCTGAGTCCCGAGCTCGGCCTTCCCCGATTGCGTACGGCCCTGAACACGCTGCGTTACCAGGACACTCGTAAGCGCGCCTCCGCCCTCGTCGAGCAGCTGGAGCAGCGCAAGCCGGGAATGTGAGCGAGGCGTGGACCGTCTGTTGTCGTGAGCCGCGCCTACTGGCGCTTGAGCCGGGCACCGCGCTACAGCCTCCTGTTCGCCTTGCCGCTCCTCATCACCTATCAAGCGCTCGCCGCGCTCCAGCCGGCGGGCCCCCAGGGGTCGGTGCGGAACGGCGCCGATGTCATTCTCGAGAGCCTGTTCGTCGCGCTCGCGGGGCGGTGGGGACCGGCGATGTTCATGGTCCTGCTCATCGGAGTGGGACTGTGGCTCGTCGCGCGCGACCTGCGGGCCCACGGGCGCAAGCTGCGCGCGGCGGTGTTTGCCGGGATGACGGCCGAGGTGGTGGTCCTGGCACTCGTGTTCGGCTTCGCCGTCGGCGGACTCACGTCTCAGGTGGTGCGTACCCCCGCCCTCATCCACTTCGTCCAGATCGAACGACTGAGCTTGGGGACCCGGCTCATGCTCTCCGTCGGCGCCGGGATCTATGAGGAGCTGCTGTTCCGCGTCGTGCTCGTCGCGGCGCTGGCCTGGATCGCGCGGGTCGTGTTCGGATGGCGGCCGGCGCCGGCCGGCGTGTGGGCCGTGCTCGTCGGCGCCCTGCTCTTCTCGGCCGTGCACTACATCGGCCCGTACGGCGACCGACTCACCCTCTATTCGTTCGTGTTCCGGATGATCGCTGGTGTGTTTTTCAGCGCGCTCTACCTGCTCCGCGGCTTCGGCATCACCGCGTGGACGCATGCGTTGTATGACGTGATGCTGCTGGTGAGATGAGAAACCGTTGTACGTCGCTACGTGAAAACCGTTGTACGTCGCTACGTTGTACGTCGCTACGTTACGTCGCCTCAAGTCTCAATTCTTACAACGTAGCGACGTAGCGACGTAGAACGCTTCTATCTCTCCCCATCGCCCTCCCTATCCACCACATACACATTCCGCTGCGCCGTCGGCATCAGCACCATGTCGAGCACGTTGACGTGCTCCGGCAGGTTGATCACGTAGGCAATCGCATCGGCGACGTCGTCCGCCGACAGCGGTGTGAACCCCTGGTACACGGCCTTGGCACGCGCGCTGTCGCCGTGAAACCGCACTTCGGAGAATTCCGTGTCCACGAATCCGGGATCGACGCTCGAGACCCGGATCGCGGTCCCCGCGACGTCGAGATTCATCCCTTCGTTCAAGGCCCGCAGTGCGAACTTGGTGGCGTTATAGACGTTCCCCATCGGGTACACCATGTGCCCCGCCGTGCTGCCGATGTTCACAACGTGTCCGGTGCGCCGCGCCACCATGTGCGGCAAAATCGGCCGCGTCACGTTCAACACGCCCTTGATGTTCGTGTCGATCATCCGGTCCCAGTCCTCGAAGTCCCCCTCCTGGAGCTTCGCGAGACCACTCGCGAGACCGGCATTATTGAGCAACACGTCGGGGACGCCCTGGTCGCGAAGCAGCGCGTCGACGGCGCGCTGCACCGCCTCGCGCTCGCGCACGTCCACCCGCGCCGTTACGACAGCGGCTCCGTGCGTGCGCTGCAACTCGGCGGCCAGCTTGTCGAGCCGCTCCTGACGCCGGGCCCACAGCACGAGACGCCCGCCTTCGCGCGCGAACCGCCGCGCGCACGCCGCCCCGATGCCGGAGCTCGCGCCGGTGATAAGGATGAGTTTTCCGGCGATTCGGTTCATGGATTCCATGCGGTCTTAAGGCGTTGTACGTCGCTACGTCGCTACGTTGTACGAGGTTGGACCACGTAGCGACGTAGAACGTAGCGACGTACAACGATCTATCTCATATTCCCAGTATGCCCCAGCGAGTACCGCCCCGGCTGCGGCCAGACGGTCAGGCCGTGGGGCCCGCGCTCCACGTGAATGCGATGCGCGAGCCGTCCCGTGCCCGTGTCGAACACATACACCTCGTAGTCGAACCGTCCCGACAGCCACAGCTCCTTCCCGTCGGCGCTCACGTTCCCCATGTCCGGGCTGCCGCCGCCGGGAACGGGCCAGTTGGCGACGACGCGCCGGCTCGCAAAATCGATCACGCTGATGCTCCCCGGTCCGTGCCGCCCGCCGACGATAGTGTTCCAGCCGCGATTCGCGACGTAGAGTAGACGGCCGTCCCGGCTCGGATACAGCGCGTGCGCCCCCTTGCCCGTGTGGATGAATCCGATGACCCGGAACGCAACCGGATCGAGGAGGTGCACGCCGTTGGCCGTGAGATCGGCGACGTAGAACACGCGGCCGTCCGGCGCCGAGCGCACGTCCTGCGGCATGGCGTGACCGAACGAATCGGCGGGCAGCGACAGGTAGCCCATCACCCGGTGGCGGGCGACGTCGAGTTTCAAGAGCTGCCCCGAGAACTCGCAGGTCGCGACCGCATAGCGGCCGTCGGCCGTGAACTCCATGTGGTCCACACCCGAGCACCCCACCGGCACCGAGTCGTGCAGGGCCATGGTGTGCGGGTCGCGGAAGTCGAGCCGCCGCTGCCGCTCCGCGACGACGATGGCGAAGCGTCCGTCGGGGGTGAAGTACAGGTTGTACGGATCGGCGACCCGCACGCTCGCCCCCGGATTCCCCGTCAGGGGATCGATCGGCGTGACGGTGTTGCCCGCTTCGTTCGCGACCCAAAGCGTGGCGAAGTCGTACGCGGGCACGACGTGCTGCGGGACGGCGCCGGTTGGGAAGGTCCGGAGAACGCGATACGTCGCGAGATCGATCACGCTCACGCTGGCGGCGCCGCCGTTCGGCACGTACGCGCGCGGCAGCGCACGGGCCGCCACCGGGCTCACCATGCCGGCGCCCGTGCCCGCGTAGATGTTGTGCGGGTCGACCGGAGGAGGCATGCCCGGCAGCAGGGTATCCGCCGGGGCGGTTGGGCGGGCGGTGGACGCGGCCGGCTTGTCGCTCGGACCCCCGCACGCGCACAGAGCCGCACCAACCAGAACAAGGACGCGCCGCGTCATTCGTCCTTGTAGATCTTCACCACGATCTGCCCGTCCGGGCCGGCGTACCCCCGGAACATCCCTTCGGTATTGAAGGGCATCGTGAACCGCCCATCGCTGTCGAGCGCGATCACGCCACCATCGCCGCCCTGCCGGGCGAGTTCCGTCATCACCACGTCGCGGGCGGCCTGCTCGAGCGACACGCCCGTGTACGCCATCCGCGCGCAAATGTCGTGCGCCGTCACATTGCGGATGAAGTACTCGCCCACGCCGGTGCCCGACACGGCGCAGCGGTCGTTTGCGTACGTGCCCGCGCCGACGATCGGCGAATCGCCGATGCGGCCCCAACGTTTGTTGGCGATGCCGCCCGTGGACGTGCCGGCCGCAAGCCGGCCCGCCTGGTCCAGCGCTACGGCGCCCACTGTGCCGTGCGCTCGCTCGCCGTGCTCCGCCTCCTGCACACGCTTGAGCTCGCGCCGCCGGCGTTCCGTGTAGAAGTACGACTGCGGCACGAGCGCCATCCCCTGCTCCTTCGCGAACGCTTCCGCACCGGCGCCCGCGAGCAGCACGTGCGGGGACCTATCCATCACGAGGCGCGCCAGAAGAATCGGGTTCTTGATGTGCTGCACGCCCGCTACCGCGCCCGCCCGCAGCCTGCCGCCGTCCATGATGCTCGCGTCCAGCTCGACGGTGCCGACGTTCGTCAACACGGCGCCTTTGCCGGCGTTGAACAGCGGCGAGTCCTCGAGCACCGTGATCACCGCCTGGACCGCGTCGAGGCTCGCACCCCCCTGCCGCAGCACGTCGTAGCCGCGGTGGATCGCCTCTGTGAGCGTCGCCCGATACGCGGAGTCCTCGGGCGGCGTGAGATCGCCGCGCGCGATCGACCCCGCGCCCCCGTGCACCACCAGCATGAACGAGGGCCGCGTGTTCGCCCTCGCACCAATGGCTAGGACCGCCAGGAGCGCCCCGCTCCACGTCTTACGCATCACGCATCACGCATCACGCATCACGCACCACGCACCACGCACCACGCACCACGCACCTCCGATGCTCACATCTCGTGTCGCTTCGCCGTGGGCGGCAGCAGGCCGTTCAGCCTCAGATAGATCGCGACCTGGCTGTAGTGATCCGCCCAGTCCTCGACGATGCCGACCAGCTCGGCCGCTCGAGTCAACTTGCGACCTCCGAAGAACGGAATGCTATCACCGAGCTTCGAATCGTCGAGCTGGGCGAGCGCCGCCGTGCAGAACGCGAACGAGCTCTTGAGCCGCTCGACGAGCTTGTCCTTCGGGTCCGTGGGTGCAAGCTTCGGCTCGTTGGGCGGGTTCGTGCCCGCGATCCATCCGCACATCATCCCATTGCCGCTTGCCACGTGCAGCACGACGTCGCCGAACGGCATCTGGGCGGGGGTGGGCTTGTATCCGTACTTGGCGGCCGGCATCTCCTCGGCCGCCTCGATGAGGTTGCGTTGCGCACGCGCCGCGTTGGCGCGCACCGCGCTCGCGACGGGACTCTGCGCGTCGAGGGTCGAGAACGAGAGCGCGAAGGCGCAGCAGGCAAGGACGCCCGGGGGCAGTCTCATGGCTCACATCCGATTGGGGAAGTGGAAGAGTCTGCGACCGGAGCGAGCGCTGGGCAAGGGGTGTAAGTTCCTCGTTGCGAACCAAGAGAGGAGGAGTCTCGTGGCACCCGTATCGGTCGAGCGGCTCGTCCAGGCGCTCGAGAAGCTGCACGAGGAGATGGCGGCGAAAACATTGAAGTCGAGCGAGTACGATCAGCGCCTGGCCCGCGTCGTGCGCGAGCTGCGCGAGCGCGGACTCGACGCGGACCGCCCCGCGATCACCGCCGCGCTCGACGATGCGCTCAAGCGCGGCATCATTACCGCCGCCGGGCGCGATCACCTCGTGAAGCGCTTGGGTCTTGCGTAGTCCCTGGCCGTGGTGGGTCGCCGGTCCCCTGATCGGGCTCTTCGTCCCCGCGCTCCTCATCATCGGCAACCGCCAGTTCGGCTTCTCGAGCAACCTGCGACATCTGTGCGCGGCGATCCTGCCGGGCGATGTCGCCTTCTTCCAGTACGACTGGAAGGAGTCCGGCCTCTGGAACCTCGTGTTTCTCGCGGGGACCATCGCCGGCGGATTCATCGGGGGCGTGCTGCTCGCGGCGCCCGGGGTCCCGATCTCGATCCAGACCCAGACCGCGCTCGCCGCGCTCGGCATCCACGACTTCACCGGTCTCGCCCCGCGGGAGCTGTTCAACTGGCCCGCGCTGCTCACCGTGAAGGGTTTCGTACTCACGGCCGTCGGCGGGCTGTGCGTCGGATTCGGAACGGCCTACGCGGGCGGCTGCACGTCGGGCCACGCCATCGCGGGACTCGCCGCGCTCGAGCGCTCCTCCCTCATTGCGGTGCTCGGGTTCTTCGCCGGCGGCCTCGTCGCCACGCACCTCTTGCTGCCGCTCATCCTCCGTTGAGCTACCTCCTCCTCGGCACCGCCTTCGGGCTCGTGCTCACGAAGTCACAGGTCGTCTCCTGGTTCCGCATTCAGGAGATGTTCCGCTTTCAATCGTTCTACATGTACGGGGTGCTCACGTCAGCCGTCGTGGTCGCGGGGATCTCGATCGCCGTGATCAAGCGGATGGGGGTGAAGACGCTGAGCGGCGCCCCGATCGTGATCCCCCCGAAGGTGCTGGGGCGCGGTTACCGCTACTGGATCGGGGGCGCGATCTTCGGCATCGGCTGGGCGTTCACCGGCGCCTGTCCCGGTCCGCTCTTCGCCCTGCTCGGCGGCGGAGTCACGGTGATGCTCGTCGCCATCGCCGCGGCGCTCGGCGGCACGTGGCTGTATGGGTACCTTCGTCCACACCTCCCCCACTAGCTCCATTTGATGACGATCTTCCCGACGTTCTTGTTCTCCCGCATGCGCTGAAACGCCTCCGCCGCGCGCTCGGGCGTGAACACCGAATCAATCACCGGCCGCAGCTTCCCCGCGTCGAACCCCGGCAGGACGTCCCGCGCGAAGCGCCGGACGAGTACCGCCTTCTCGTTACGCGTGCGCGACCGCAGCGTCGACCCCACGATGCGGGCGCGCTTCTTCATCAGGAGCGACAGGTCGAGCTCCGCCTTCGTCCCGGACATCGTGGCGAGAGAAATGATCCGCCCGCGGAGCGCGAGCACCGCGAGATCGCCGGCGAGGCTTGCCGCACCGATCGGGTCGAGCACGACGTCCACCGCTCCCGCACCCCACCGGGCCTCGATCGGCCCGGCGAAATCGCCGCTCGGCACGACCAGGGCGAGATCGGCGCCGGCCTGCTCGAGGGCCGAAGCCTTCTCCGGCGTCCGCGTGGTGGCCGCGACGCGCGCGCCCAGATACTTCGCCACCTGAATCGCCGCGAGCCCGACCCCCGACGCCCCCGCGTGGACGAGCGCGGTCTCGCCCGCCTCGAGCCCGGCCTCGACCACGAGATTCACGAACGCCGTCAGGTACGCCTCGGGAATCCCGGCGCAGCCCACCGCGTCGAGGTGCGCGGGGCACGGAAAGATCTGGCCCTCCGGCGCGGCGACCTGGTCCGCATGCCCTCCCCCCGCGAGCAGCGCGCACACCCGGGCGCCCGTTCCGTCTACGACGCCCGAGGCCTCGAGGCCAAGCACCGTCGGCTCGCCGGGCGGCGGCGGATAGCGCCCCGCGATCTGGGACAGGTCGGCGCGATTCACGCCCGACGCCGCGACCCGGATCAACACCTCCCCGGGCCCGGGGACCACGTCCGGCAGCTCCGCGACGACCGCGACGTAGCGTCCGTCCCGCTCCGCAACCTGGAGGCATCGCATCGGGCCAATCTAGCCATGCCCCGTTTCGCGGTGCACAATTGCGCGCCATGCTTACGCGCCACGCGATTGCGCTCCTGATCGGCCTCGGCGCGGCGGCGGGACCGCCCCTCCCGCATCCGCCGCACGCTCGGATCACGAGCGTCACCGAGCCCGGCCGCTACACCGAGCCCTCGATCGCCCTGGATCCGAACGCGCCCGGGCACCTGGTGCTGGCGTACCAGGATCCCATACACGCCGCGTACTCGCGGGACTCGGGCCGCTCGTGGACCCTGGCCCCGGCCGTTGCCCCCGCTGATTACCGTGTCTCGGGTGACGTATCGGTGACCTTCGACAATGGCGGCAACGCGATCCTCGCCTTCATCGCGTTCGACCAGCTCGGCACCCGCGACTACTGGGCGCACAACGCGACGCGGAACGGCGTTTTCGTGCGGCGCTCCCTGGATGGCGGCGCCACCTGGGAGCCGGACTACCGCGTGGTCGCCGCCTGGCCCACCCGGCCCGGCATCCCGTTCGAGGATAAGCCTTACATCGTCGCCGACAATACGCACAGCCGCTACGCCGGAAACCTGTACATCGGCTGGACCCGCTTCACGCTCGACAGCTCGGTCATCCTGTTCGCGCGCTCCACCGATCACGGCGCGACGTGGTCTCAGTCGATGCGCATCAGCACGCGCGGCGGTCTCCCGCGCGACGACAACGGCAGCGTCGAGGGATTCACGGGCGCCGTCGGGGCCGACGGCACCCTCTACGCGGTCTGGGCCGATGGCGCGCACGTCGTGTTCACCAGCTCGCGCGACGGCGGCAAGACGTTCCTCCCGTCTCGCCCGATCATCGAGACGGCGGCGTCATACTTCAAGGTCACCGCCGTGGACCGGGCCAATGGGTTTCCGCAAATCGCGATTGCTCCCCGGACGGGCCGCCTCTATGTCAGCTGGAGTGACTACCGACATGGCGACGCCGACGTCTTCGTCGCCACCTCGACCGACCGGGGTCGGACCTGGACGCCGAGCGTGCGGGTGAACTCCGACTCGCTGCACAACGGCGGCGATCAGTTCTTCCAGTGGCTCGCGGTGGACCCGATCGACGGAGCCGCGAACGTGCTGTTCTACGACCGCCGCGACGACCCGGCCAATCGCCGGTCCGCGATCGTGCTGGCGCGCTCCACGGACGCCGGCCGGTCGTTCGACAACTACGTCTGGACGGATAGCGCCTTCGACGCGCGGGATGAATTCATCGGCGATTACACCGGCATCGTCGCGCTGGGCGGCCGCGTGTACGGGACGTGGACCGAGGTGGACGGAGCCGCCGCCAAGGCGCCCGACCAGCCCGCGAACGCAAGGCACTCGGCTATCCGAGTGGGTGTAGCGGAGTTCGACGTCGCCGCGCCCGCGCGCTAGCGCCTGACCCGCGCACCTCCCCGCCCGACCCCTATATTGTGCCGAACCGGGCCACCGGAGGACCCATGCGCAACACCTTCCCGACACTGCTCGCGCTATTCACCCTCGCGGGTTGCGGGCCTGCCAAGCCGCCCGCGGACCAGACGGAGACCAAGCCGCCGGTCACCACCGCACCGCGGGCACGGACCTCGGCAATGAAGCACAGGGCTCCGACCGTCCAGCACAAACCGTCGGTATCGGCGCACAAGGCGCCGGTCGCATCGACCAAGCGGCGCACGCAGACGAAGCGCAAACCGACTGCGGCCGATACCACGCCCGCGCAGCCCAGCCCGCTCATGCACGGCAACCCGTGACGCTGGTCTAGAACCGCCGGATGATGTAGAGGATCGCGCTCAGCAGGACCGAGCAGAGCAGCATGGACACGAGCGGGATGTAGACGTGAACCGTGTCGCGCTCGATCCGGATGTCGCCGGGCAAGCGGCCGAGCCAGCGGAGCGCGCCCGACCAGACGATCGTGCCCAGGACGACGAGCGCGACGCCGAGCAGAACGAGGACACGACCGGGCGAAGGGGGCATCGGCGTCAGGGCTCGAGCACGAGCAGCGTGAACGTCCCGGGCACGATCGAGGGCCGTGGATGGGGGTGCTGCTCGGTAGGCGCGGGGGTCGGCCCGAACTCGGCCGTCACGGTGTAGATGCGGTGGGTGCGGGGGTCCAGCTCCATCGTCCGGGCGCCGCGCCGGGTGGCCACTTCGGCCAGGACCCGGAACTGGTCCGGCGCGACCTCGCGCACGACGGTCAGCGTCCCGTCGCCGTTCGACGCGAAGGCGAGCGCGCTCGCCGAATCGAACTGGCACCCGTCCACCCCCTGGCCGATCGGGACCGTGGCGATGACGCGCCCGCTGACGGCATCCGAGATCGCCATCATCCTGTTCCGACACCCGCTGAACAGCCGGTGGTGGGCGCGATCGAGCGCGAGCCCCGTGGGCGACTCGCACGGCGCGAGGGACCACTGCCGCGTCATCTTCATGCCGCGCGCGTCGATCTCGGCGAGCGCGCCCTGGTCCTCGAGGTTCACGTACAGCGTGCCGTCTCCCGCCGACACCGCGAACTCCGGAGCGGCCTTCAGGTCGATCGTCCCGATCGCGTGTCCCGAGACCGGGTCGATCACCGTGGACGAGCGTGAGTCGCCGTTGAAAGTGAAGATGCGTTTCGTCGCGGGGTCGTACACGATCGCATCGGCATCCGGCGCCGCCGTGGTGCGACCCAGGACGGCGAGGGTCACGAGGTCGAACATGACGACGCTGCCGTCCCCGCCGGAGTGACGAACCCGTGGCCGGCGTCGTCCGCGAACGCGATCCCGTGCGCGCGCTCGAGGCCCGGGATCTCCTGTATGACGGTCCCGGTCTCGGGATCGACGACCAACACGCGATCCTGGCGCGCGATGAACAAGCGGTGGCGGACGGTATCGAGCGCGAGACAGTCCCACCCGCCGTCGCCGCCAATGGTGAAGCTGCGGCCCACGTGGTAGGACTGCGCGGAGGTCGGCAGCGCGATCGCCGTCAATATCGGACCCAGGCAGCCCAGCGAGCGTAACAGCGGCTTCACCGTCGTCTCCTTTCCGGCGCTAACTTTCCGTGGTGGTGCGCTTCGGGGTCGCGGGCTGGGACTATAAGGATTGGCGGGGCCGAGTCTACCCCGCAGAGCCGTCCCGCGACTTTGACCCTCTCCCCTACCTCGCCCGCTACTTCGATACGATCGAGATCAACTCGACGTTCTACGGCGCCGGGTCGCCGCGGTCGGCCGCGAGCTGGGCGCGCCGCGTGCATGAGAACCCGCGCTTCCGGTTCACCGCGAAGCTGTGGCGCCGCTTCACGCACGAGCGCGACACGGCGTGGAGCCCGGGCGACGTGGCGCTCGCGCGCGCCGCGCTCGTTCCGCTCGCCGAAGCGGAGCGCCTGGGGTGCCTGCTCGCCCAATTCCCCTGGAGCTTCAAGCGTAGCCCCGCGAACGAGGAATGGCTCGGCGACGTGCTGGCGGCATTCGCCGAGTTCCCGGTGAGCGTGGAGGTCCGGCACAGCTCCTGGAACGATCCGGCGTTCTACGCGTGGCTGGCCGAGCGCCAGGTGGGCGTCGTCAACGTGGACCAGCCGTTGTTCGGGCACTCCATCAAGCCGGGGAGCGAGGTCACGGCACCCGTCGGCTACGTGCGGCTGCACGGGCGGAACTACGGCAATTGGTTTCGGGAGGACGCCGAGTCGCACGAGCGCTACGATTATCTGTACAGCGCCGACGAGCTGTCCGGCTGGCTCGATCGCATCCACGAGATCGCAAAGCGGGCGCGCGACACGTACGTCATCGCGAACAATCATTACCATGGGCAGGCCGCCGTGAACGCCGCGATGCTGCGCAAGCTATATGGAGAGCCCGACGTGCGGGTGCCGCCGGAGCTGCTCGAGGCATACCGGGCCGTGCTCGCCCCACTCGGCATCGGGACATCGTCCGCCTCCCCCCTACCCCCGGAGCGCGGCGACCACCCCTAGCACCGCGATCCCGATTCCCAGCGCCACCTTCGCCGCCGCTCCCGCGGCCCGTCCCAGGAGCGCGCCCCAGCCCACCCGCATCGCGACGTCGGCGTTCCACGTGCCCGCGTACTCGAACGCCGCCGCGCCGACGAACGAGCCGACGAACGCGCCCACGATGCTTCCGACGATCGGCACGGGTGCGCCGACCCCCGCCCCGACGAGCCCGCCGATCAACGCGCCCCAGCCGGCGCGCCGCGAGCCGCCGTAGCGGCGCGTGAGCCGAAACCCGAGCACCCACTCGACGATCTCACCGGCGAACGCGAATCCCGTCACCGCGGCGATGGTCGCGAGGCCGACGGTGTGGAAGTTCGTGAGCGCGCCATAGCCGATCACGCCGAGCACCATGACCCAGAGGCCCGGCAGGCCGAACAGCACGAGCGGCAGCCCGGCGATGAGGCAGAGGGCGAGGAGCAGGATCGCGAGCAACTAAGTCACTGAATGGACCTTGGTCCAGGTCGCGCCAACCGGCGCGGGACGCATGCGGACAATAATTGGAGGCCAGGGCAGGCCGCGCGCAACGGCAACTCCTCCCAATCACAGCACGACCCCGGAGCGGTACGCGCTCCGGGGTCGGCTGTCCTCATACTGCTTCAACTACGGATGCGTAATCGTCGTGGCGTTGAGGGTAACCGCGGTCTGCGCCAGGGCCTGGCCCAGGATCGTGGCACCGGTGTTGAACACAATCGCCGTCTGACACAGAATGACGCCCTTGACGTCCGACGTCGTTCCCAGGGTCGCCTGACCCGCGACTTGCCAGAAGATGTTCTTGGCCTGTGCGCCGCCGGTCAAGGTCACAACGGCGCCGTTCCCCACCGTGAGATTCTGCCCGATCTGGAAGATCCAGACATCATTCGCGCCACCCGAGAGGGTGACTGCACTGGGGATGGAAAGGCCTGTCCCCCACTTGTAGAGGCCGGCGGTCAGTGTCATCCCGTTGATATTTCCGGCGCCCAGTTCGGTAAAGTCGGGCGAGGTGCGCCCGGCGGCGTCGGTGTACGCGGTCTGCATGTCGAGCACCGCGGCGGTCAGGTTCGCCGGCGTCGGCGGGTCGTAGTCGGCGGCAAACACAGCTCCCGACACCAGCGGCGATGTCGTGAAATAGGTCGGAGGAGCGGACAGTGAGAATCCGGTGATGAACGACGCGGCGGCCGGGCTCAGTCCAATATCCCCCGTCACCGAGGTGGTTCCGGTGGTGGAGACCCCGGTCTTTGCCAGAATGACGAACGTGCCCGCCGTGCCAAGGTTCACAGCCCCTGGACCCGTCGTTCCTGTTGCCACCGTTGTGAAGCTCCACGTCTTCGCCGCGGCCAACGCATTGCCTGCGACGTCTGTGGCACCGGTGGAAATCGTGGCGGTGTACGTGGTGCTCGGGCCGAGCGTGTTTGTCAGAGTCAGCGTCGCCGTGGTGCCAGTGTAGGTCACCGCGCCTGGAACGGCGGTCGAGCCGTTCGCTAGCGTGAATGTCGTCGCGGTAATCGTCGCAGGGTTCATCGCCGTGCTGAATGTGGCGGTGACGGTTGTGTTCCTTACCACTCCCGTCGCCCCGCTCGCCGGGCTGGTAGCCGTGACCGTCGGCGCTCCGACCGTAGTGAAACTCCACGTCTTCGCGGCGGCCAAGGCAGTGCCTGCGACGTCTGTGGCACCGGTCGAAATCGTGGCGGTGTACGTGGTGTTCAAGGCGAGCGCGGTTGTCGGAGTCAGCGTCGCCGTGGTGCCGGTGTAGCTCACCGCGCCCGCAACAGCGGTCGTACCGTTCGCTAGCGTGAATGTCGTCGCGGTAATCGTAGCAGGGGCCATCGCCGTGCTGAATGTGGCGGTGACGGTTGTGTTCCTTGCCACTCCCGTCGCCCCGCTCGCCGGGCTGGTAGCCGTGACCGTCGGCGCGGTCGGGGGGGTGGTGGAATTGTTACTGCACGCCAGCGCAAGCAGGGCGACGGACGCGAGAAAAGTCGTGAGACGGGCCATTTGGGTTTCTCCTAGAGAGGGGTAGTGTGCCGTTTGAGCGGCAGACTATCCCGTATCGTAGCGCCGGTGTTGAACGCAATAAGCGGCACCTTTGCATGGCGACCAGAGCATGGCCCGCCACGTCTATGACAGCGGTTGGACAGCCAAACGAGATGTACCGCATAAACCATACTACGTTGATAAACCATACTTCGTTCGGGCGACAGTGTTTAACTATTTAGAGTTAATTCCAGTCGGAGGATGCCGGAACCCAACCTCAGCCATCGTCGAATAGATCTTCCCGCGGGATTTAAGTCTCCTTCATGCGAGTCCCGGCAGCTTTCCTCTCAGAAGGAAAGTGCCCCGATGGTCAATTCAACTAAGGTGGTCCCAATGTCTTCTATCCGCTCAGGCCGCTTGCTCGGGTGCTTGGTACTCGCACTCGCAATGCTGGCCATACCGCGCGCGTCCTTCGCTCAGGACATCAGGGTGTCGATCGGCATCGCACCGCCGATCCTCCCTTTCTATGATCAACCCCGCATCCCTGGCGACGGGTATATCTGGACGCCCGGCTATTGGGCCCGGGGTTGGGACGACTACTACTGGGTGCCCGGTACCTGGGTGCTCCCACCTGAAGTTGGGTTCCTCTGGACTCCGGGGTATTGGGGCTGGGGAGCAGGTGGCTATCGCTGGCATGAAGGCTGGTGGGGACCGCACGTCGGATTCTACGGCGGAGTCAACTATGGCTATGGATACAACGGCGTCGGCTATGACGGGGGATACTGGAGTAGCGGTCGCTTCTTTTACAACACGAGGGTCAATCACATAGACGCCGGGATCATTCACAACACGTACGACAGACCCGTCGTCAGCCGTGGCACACGCATCAGCTACAACGGCGGCAGGGGCGGGATATCCGCGAGACCTACCCGTCAGCAGGAGTCCTTCACCCGTGAGAACCGCGTCGCGCCAACGGGTGACCAATCGCGTCACGTGCACGACGCGATTCTGAATCCCAGCCAACGGTACTCCGCGAACCGCGGCGCGCCGCCAGTTGCGGCAACTCCAAGACCTGCCGCCTTCACGGATCGCGATGTAGTACCCGCGCGCAGGGCGCAGCCGCAGCGCGCCCAGCCGCAGCGCGCGCAGCCGCAGCGCGCCCAGCCGCAGCAGGCTCAGCCGCAACGCGCCCAGCCACAGCGCGCCCAGCCGCAGCAGGCTCAGCCGCAACGCGCCCAGCCACAACGCGACCAGCCGCAGCGCGCCCAGCCACAACGCGACCAGCCGCAACGCG
>JBGPIJ010000022.1:0-18011 GCA_041484865.1 Gemmatimonadota bacterium | reverse complement strand
GATCAACCGGGGCAGCGCCGCGACGGGGAAGACGACGGTGGGCCAGCGCTGTTTCCTCATGTCGTACGACCACGTCGCCCACGACTGCGTGATCGGGAACGACGTAAACATCGCGAACGCCGTGCAGATGGCGGGGCACGTGACGATCGACGACCGGGCGGTCATCAGTGGGCTCGTGCCGATCCACCAGTTCGTGCGGATCGGGACGTTCGCCTTCGTCGGCGGCGGCTCACGGGTGAACCAGGACGTGCCCCCCTTCACCAAGGCGGTGGGCAATCCGGTGCACCTGTACGGCCTGAACTCGGTGGGGCTGCAGCGGGCCGGCTTCACGCCCGAGGTGAAGCTGGCGCTGAAGCGCGCGTACCGTCTGCTGTTCAATTCGGATTTGACGGTGAGCCAGGGCATCGCGCGCGCGCGCGGCGAGCTGCCGAGCGCGCCCGAGGTCGAGCAGTTCCTGCGGTTCATCGAAGGGTCACAGCGGGGAGTGCTGGTGTGACGAGTCGGCCGGGACGGCCGGTGCGGGTGGGGGTCGTCGGCACCGGAGCCCTGGGCTATCACCACGCACGAGTGCTGCGGCGGCTCCCGGCCGCCGATTTCGTCGGCATCTACGACATCAATGCACAGCGCGCGGCGCAAGTCGCCCGCGAGCTGGAGACCGTGGCGCACACGACGCTCGAGTCGCTCCTGGATCGCGTCGAGGCGGTGACCGTGGCGGTGCCGACTCCGGAGCACACGGCGGTCGGGCTGGCGGTGCTGGACCGGGGCCGCGCGCTGCTCATGGAAAAGCCGCTGGCGGATTCGCTCGAGGGCGCGGAGGCTCTAGTGCGGCGGGCCGCGGCCGTCAACGCGGTGCTCCAGGTTGGCCACGTGGAGCGCTTCAACCGCGCCGTGCGCGCCGCGGCCGCATACCTGGACGAGCCGCGCTTCCTCCAAACGGAGCGCCTCGCGCCCTTCCAGCCGCGCGGCACGGACGTGGCGGTCATTCTCGACCTGATGATCCACGACCTCGATCTCGCGCTCGAGCTGGTGGGCTCCGAGGTCGCCGACGTGCGCGCGAGCGGCGTCGCGATTCTGACGCCCCTCGTGGACATCGCCAACGCGCGGGTCGAGTTCGCGAACGGCGCCGTCGCCAACGTGACCGCGAGCCGTGTGTCGCGCGAGCGGAGGCGCACGCTGCGCATCTTTCAGCCGACGGGCTATTTCTCGCTCGACCTGGCGCAGGGCGGCGGCGACTTCTACCGCCTGAAGGCGGGGTGGCAGAGCCTGGGGGCGACGAAGCTGGAATCCATCGTCGAGCACGTACGGCTCGACGCCCCCGAAACCGAGCCGCTGCAGCTCGAGATGGAGAGCTTCCTGCGGGCGGTGGGCGGCGAGGGCGAGGTCGTCGTATCGGGGGCCGCCGGCGCCCAGGCGCTCGCGCTCGCCATGCGCGTCGCCCAGGCCGTGCAGGCGTCGCCGCTCCGCGCCGCGCGGTCGTGTCGAGGCGTGCCCGCATCTACGTGTCGGCGGGCGAGCCGTCGGGCGACGCGCACGCCGCGGCGGTCGTAAGCGCGCTGCGGCGGCGGAGCGACGTGGAGATCGAGGCCCTCGGAGGTCCGTGCCTCGAGGCGGCCGGCGCGACGGTGCTCGATCGGATGGAACACTATTCGGTGCTCGGGTTCGTCGAGGGGCTCTGGAAAGTGCCGGCGCACCTTCGCCTGCTGCGCCGCGTCGGCGCCGCCTTTCGCGCCGGTCGCTACGATCTCGCCATTCTGGTCGACTACCCGGGCTATCACCTGCGCGCCGCCGCCGTGGCGGCAGAAGCGGGTGTGCCCGTGCTCTACTACATCGCGCCCCAGATGTGGGCCTGGGCGCCGGGGCGGGTGCGCCGGCTGGCGTCGGTGCGGCGCCTCGCCGTCATCCTGCCGTTCGAGGAGATGTTCTTTCGGGAGCGCGGGATCGCCGCGACGTTCGTGGGGCATCCGCTGTGCGACCGGCCCGCCCCGCCGTCGCGGGCCGACGCGCGCCGCGCGCTGGGACTCGATCCGGGTAGCCCCGTGCTGGGACTGTTCCCCGGGAGCCGCGCCCAGGAAGTGCGTCGCCTGTGGCCCGTGTTCCGCGACGCGGCGCACGCGGTGGTCGCCCGCCGTCCCGAGGTCCAGGTTGTGGTCGCGACCGCGCCCCGGGCCCGTTATCCCGCCCCGGGAGACGGCGCGATCCGGCTGCACGACGGCGATCCGCTGCTCGCGTTCGCCGCCGCCGACGCGGGACTCTGCAAGTCGGGAACCACCACGCTCGAAGCCGCGCTCGCGGACATGCCGCTCGTCATCGCCTATCGCCTGAACCTGGTGTCCTTCGCCATCGCCATCAGCGTCCTGCGTGTGCCGTATATCGGGCTCGTGAACCTGATCGCGGGGCGCGATGTGGCCCCCGAATTCCTCCAGAACGAGGCAAGCCCAGCAACGCTCGCAGCGGCCGTGCTGCCGCTGCTCGATCGGGACGGCGCGGAGGCGCGACGCCAGCGGGAGGGACTCGCCGTGGTACGCGAGCGGCTGGGTCCTCCGGGGGCGGCCGAACGCGTCGCGGACCTCGCGGCGCAGCTGATAGCGGAGGGGGGGAGGCGGGGGTGAAGCTGCGGTGGGCGGAGCCGCTGGCCGCCCGACTCGCGGCGGGGCTTATCCGGTTGGTCGCTGCGACGTGGCGTTACCGGGTGCGAGGCTGGGAGTACGTCGAAGCCGCCCGCGCTGCCGGGCGGCCGATCGTGTACGTGCTGTGGCACAGTCGTCTGCTTCCGCTCATCCACAACCGGCGCGGTGAGGGCGTCGCGCTCTTGATCAGCAGGCATCGGGATGGCGGCTACTTGGCCGAGCTGTGCGAGCGCTGGGGATATCGGGTTGTGCGCGGATCGAGCCAGCGGGGAGGCACGGTGGGCCTGCTCGGCCTAATCCGCTACCTGAAGGCCGGGCAGGAGGTGGGCACCACCCCCGATGGCCCGCGCGGGCCCGCCGAGCGTCTCAAGCCCGGTGTGCTCATCGCCGCGCAGCACGCACAGGCCGTCGTGATCCCGATGGGGGCGCGCGCGAAGTCGGCGTGGTGGATTCAATCGTGGGACCGGCTGTGCATTCCGAAACCCTTTGCGGTGGTCGAGGTCGTGTACGCTCCCGGGTTCGAGGTGGGCGAAGGGAAAGAGGGGATTCGGCGGGCCGTCGGGGCGGTGGAGCAGGCGCTGCAGGAGGTGACGTATGGGGAAGGGGGAAGCGAAGCGGGGGAAGGGGGACGGCGGAAGGGGCAAGGGTGAATCCAACTCGCATCGCGCGGTGGGTGTGGGGGCCAGGGGCGGGGCCTTGGATCGCGCGGCTGCCGCTCATCCCCGCGTCGCTCCTGTACGGCGCCACGATGACGTTACGCGCGGCGGTCTACAGGGGCGGGCTGCTTGCCGTGACGCGGCTTCCACGGCCCTCGGTGGCGGTTGGCAATGTGTCGCTCGGCGGGACCGGGAAGACGCCGCTCGCCGCGTGGATCGCGCGGCAGTACATCTCTCGGGGGATGCGCCCGGCCATTCTGCTGCGGGGCTACGGCGGCGACGAAGCGCTGGTGCACCACCGTCTCGTGCCCGAGGCGATCGTGGCCCCGGATGCCGATCGCGCCGCCGCCGCGGGGCGCGCCGTGGCTGCGGGCGCGGACGTGTTCGTGCTCGATGATGCGTTCCAATTGCTCCGTGTGGCGCGAGACCTGAACATCGCGGTGGTGAGTGCGGACGACGTCGAAGCGGCCCGCTGGCCGGTGCCCGCGGGTCCTTGGCGAGAAGGACCGGCATCGCTCGGCCGCGCGGATGTGATTGTGGTGACCCGCAAGGCGGCGGGGAAGGCGTCGGCGCTCGCGCTGGCGGACCGGCTGGCGGCGGACTGGCCCGGGGCGACGGTGGCGCTCGCGCACCTCGCCTGGGAGCGCCTTGAGGGGCTGGAATCGGGCGCTCGCGTGGCGGCGACGGCGCTCGCAGGCCGCCGCGTAGTAGCCGCCGCGGGAATCGCCAACCCGAGCGCCTTCCGGGCCCAGCTCGAGGCGACCGGGGCCAGCGTGCAACTCCTGGCGTACGAGGACCATCACGCGTATACGCCGGAGGACGTGGCGCGGCTCGCACAGGCGGCCCGGCACGCCGATTATGTTGTAGTCACTGAAAAGGACGCGGTGAAACTGCGCGGTCGGTGGCCCGAAGGAGTGCCCGAGCCGCTCGTCGCGCTTCTCGAGGTTCAGTGGGAGCGAAACGGCCCGGCCGTAGAGCGGGCGCTCCAGGCGGTGCTTCCGCCGGGCCGTGCTCCGGAAGGCTAACGCCGCCACCATGAGCGAGCCAGCGATGAGACCCGACGCCGAACGCTCCGTCATCCGGCCGGACAAGGACACGTTCCTCGCCGAGGAGAATCCCTTCGAGGCGATGATGGAGCGCTTCGACCACGCGGCGCAGAAGCTGTCGCTCGACCGTGGCCTCTACAAAGTGCTCCGCAATCCCGAGAAGCAGATCATCGTCTCGGTGCCCATCCTCCGCGATTCGGGTGAGCTCGAGGTCTACACCGGGTACCGCGTTCTGTACAACACCTCCCGCGGTCCGGCGAAGGGCGGCATCCGGTTCGACCTCAACGTGACGCTCGAAGAAGTGACGGCGCTCGCCGCGTGGATGACGTGGAAGTGCGCGCTGGTGAATATCCCGTTCGGCGGTTCCAAGGGAGGGGTGGTGTGTGACCCCGCCGCCCTGTCGATGGCGGAACTCGAGCGGGTCACCCGTCGTTACACGTCGAGCATCATCGAGACGCTGGGGCCCGACTCGGACGTGCCGGCGCCCGACGTGAACACGAACGAACGGGTGATGGCGTGGATCATGGACACGTATTCAATGCACATGCGCCACACGGTGACGGCGGTGGTCACGGGCAAGCCGGTTGAGATGGGGGGCTCGCTCGGCCGGCGGGAGGCCACGGGGCGAGGCTGCATGCTCATGACGCGCGAGGCGCTGGCGCGGATCGGCCAAACGCTCCAGGGGGCGCGCGTCGTGGTGCAGGGGTTTGGCAACGTGGGATCGGTGACGGCAGACCTCATGGCGAAGGAAGGCGCCCGGATCATCGGGGTCGGCGACAAGTCGGGCGCACTCTACAGCCCGAAGGGACTGCCCATCCCCGAGCTGCTCGCCTGGGTGGCCCAGCGCCACCAGCTCGCGGGCTATCCCAATGCCGAAGCGATCGACAACGCGACCCTCCTGGCTCTCGACTGCGACGTGCTGGTACCGGCGGCCCTCGAGAACGTGATCACCCACAAGAACGCCCCCCAGATCAAGGCCAGGATCATTTGCGAGGGCGCGAACGGTCCGACGTCCCCGGCGGCCGACGAGATTCTAGAAAAGAAGGGGATCTTCATCATCCCCGACATTCTGGCCAACGCCGGTGGCGTGACGGTCAGCTACTTCGAGTGGGTGCAGGACCGAGGTGGGTATTTCTGGGACGAGGACACGGTGAATCGTCGCCTCGAGAGCATCATGACGCGCTCGTTCGGGGAGGTAATGACGATGGCCGGCCGCCACGGCGTGAGCAACAGGATTGCCTGTTACATGCTCGCCATCGACCGCGTGGCGGCCATGCACCGGCTGCGCGGCATGTATGCGTGATGCGTTACCGCGTGATCGCCGTGGGGCGCATCAAGGACGCGGCGCTCCGGGCGGCGTGTGACGGCTATTTGGACCGATTGCGGCACTACACGCGAGTTGAAGAGCGGGAGGTGAAGGACGAGGCGCGCATCCTCGAGGCGGTCCCTGAGGGTGGGCGCTTCGTCGCGTTATCGCGTGACGGCGAGCAATGGACATCGGGTCAGCTCGCGGAGTGGACGGCGCGCTGGGAAATGGAGGGCCGGGACGTGGCGTTGGCGATCGGGGGCGCGGAGGGCTTGCCCGAGTCGGTGCTGCAAAGGGCGGAGCGTGCCTGGAGCCTTTCGCGGCTGACGTTTCCTCACGAGCTCGCGCGCGTGCTCCTGTACGAGCAGCTGTACCGCGCGTACACCATCCGGCGTGGAGAGCCGTATCATCGTGACTGAACCCACGACCCGCGCCGAGGCGCTGCCTCGCGTCATCGCGACGCCGCTCGCGCCCCCGTTCGCGGAGCTGCCCGCGGGCCACCCCCGGCGCGTGGCGCCCGACGTGATCGCGGCCATGTTGCCGGGACCGGGGCGCGAACGGCTGGAGCGGGGCGCGGTCCTCGCGGTCACGACGGGACAGCAGCCGGGGCTCTTCACCGGTCCGTTGTACACGATCTACAAGGCTCTTTCGGCCATCGCCCTGGCCCGACGGCTCGAGCGGGAGGGGGGGCTCCCCGTTGTGCCGATCTTTTGGGTGGCGGGCGACGACCACGACTTCGCTGAAGCGAATCATACGTGGGTGCTCGACTCCCAGGCCGAGCCAGCGGAGATCCGGCTGCGCGAGCGCCCTGGCGACGCGCCGCTCACTTCGCTGGCGCGGGAGCCGTGCGGTCCCGAGATCGGGGCGGCGCTCGAGCGGCTGGGCGCGGCGACGCCCGACAGCGAGTTCAAGTCACAGGTGCTCGCGTGGCTCGGCGCCGCGTATCGGCCAGAGGCGTCGCTCGCCGACGCGTTCGCGGATGCGTTGCACGCCCTGCTCGGGCCGCGCGGTCTCGTCACCTTGCGGGCACACCAGCGGGAGGCCAAGCGCGCCGCGCGAGACGTGATCCTGCGCGGCCTCGACGTCACCCTCGCCGACGGCTACACGCCGGTGCTGGTCGAGGCGAGCCAGGGACGAGATCGGCTGCGGGTCGAGGGAGACGGCTTCGTGACGCGGCGCAGCGGCGAGCGCTTCACGCGCGCCGTCCTCGAGGCGATCGCGCGGGACGAGCCGGAACGCCTTTCCCCGAACGTCCTGCTGCGTCCGGTCGTCGAAGCCGCGCTGCTCCCCACCCTCGCCTACGCGGCCGGTCCCGCCGAGCTCGAGTACCTGCCCCAGGCGGCGCCCCTGTACGAGAGCCGCGGCGAGAAGATCGAGCGGCAGCTGCCGGTACCGCGGTGGTCGGGAACGATCGTGGAGCCCCGGGTGGATCGGCTGATGGCGCGCTATGGCTTGCGCCTCGAGGACTTGAACGGACGGCCCGGGGACCTCGAGTCGCGCCTGCTGCGTGACGCGCTTCCCCCCGAGACGGTGGAACGGTTTGCCGAGCTGCGCGGCAGCATCGAACGCGACTACGCGCGTCTGGCAGAGGCGGTACAGTCGCTCGACCCGACCCTCGTCCGCCCCGTGCAATCGGCGCGGAACAGCGCCCTCGGGGCCACCCAGGAGATCGAGAAGAAGCTGCTCGCCAGTCTCAAGCGGGAGAACGAGACGCTGGTGCGCCAAGTCGCTCGCGCCCGGGCCGCGGTGTATCCCCGGGGTGAGCCGCAGGAGCGGGTGCTCACGCTCGCCTCGTTCCTGATCCGCTACGGTCCGGCGTTGCTCGACCTCCTGGAGCGGGAGGTGGCGCGCTGGGCTGGCGTTTCATAGAATCCCTGCCATGTGGCTCCTCGCGGCCATCCTGCTCGTCGCTCTGTTGATTCCTATCGCCGCCATCCTGCTCGATTCGCCGCTCGGGCGCTCCGTGGCTCGGCGGCTGGAAGGGCGCGGCGAGCCTCGGGACATGCAGGCGTTGGAGCGGCGGATCGAGGCGTTGGAGACCGATCTCCAGGACCTGAGCCGCTCGCTCGCCGGGATGCATGACGAGCTGCAATTCGTGCAGCGCCTGCTGGAAGACCCCAAGAAGAAACAGCCCTGACCGAGCCTCGGGCATCCCCGGGCGGCGGCCGACACGCGGCACAGGTCGCCGCCGGCATCTTCCTCACCCGCGTGCTCGGGTATCTGCGCGAACGCGTATTCGCCTACTACTTCGGAAACACGAGCGTCGCGGCGGATGCGTTTCGTGCCGCGCTGCGGATCCCGAACGCTCTGCGCAATCTGTTGGGCGAGGGGACGCTGTCGGCGTCCTTCATCCCCGTGTACGCCGCGCTGGTGGAGCGGGGGGACAAGCGCGCCGCCCGCGCGCTGGCCGGCGCGGTGCTCGGGCTGCTGCTCGCGGTGACGGGCGCGCTGGCGCTGCTCGGCATCGCGCTCGCGCCGCAGATCACCGTGCTGATCGCCAAGGGATTCGACGCGCCGCGACGCGAGCTGACGATCACACTGGTCCGAATCCTGTTCCCGATGACGGGCCTCATGGTGGTGTCGGCGTGGTGTCTCGGCGTCCTCAATACCCACCGACGGTTCTTCCTGCCCTACGCCGCTCCCGCCCTCTGGAACATCGCGGGGATCGTGGCGATGACGGGCGCGGGCACCTGGCTCGCCGGCCGCGGCCTGTCGCCCGGCGTCCAGATGTATCGCCTCTCGCTCGCGCTGGCATGGGGGACGGTGGCCGGCGCAGTGCTGCAGATCGCGGTCCAGCTGCCGAGCTGTTGGCGGCTGCTGGGCGGCGTCCGGCTCCACTTCGGCATCGCGCAACCCGACGTGCGCCGGGTCATTATCGCGTGGCTGCCGCTGCTGCTTGGCGCCGGCGTGGCCCAGCTGTCGGGGTTCGTGGACACGGTGCTGGGATCGTTTACGGGGGCGGGCGGTGTGTCGGCGCTCGGGTACGCGCAGCTCATCCAAGTCCTGCCGGTCAGCCTGTTCGGCGTTTCGGTCGCGGCGGCTTCGCTCCCCGAGCTCTCGCGGGATGCGACCGGGGACACGCGGGACGAGCAGCTGCGACGCCGCATCGCGACCGCGTTCCGCCGCATCACGTTCTTCATACTGCCGTCCTCGTTTGCGTTCGTTGCGCTCGGGCCGGTGCTCGTCGGGGGGTTGTTTCAGACGGGGCGATTCGATGCGAACGATACGGCGCTCGTCGGGGGCGTGCTCGCGGCCTACGGGGTCGGATTGCTTGGGCAGGCCACAGTGAAGCTGTTCGCATCGGGGTTCTACGCGCTGCGCGACACGCGGACGCCCGCGACGATCGCCGCGCTGTCGCTCGTGCTGTCGACGGGGCTCGCCCTGGCCCTGATGCCGCGGTTCGGGCCGGCGGGCATCGCGCTCGGCTCGTCGCTGGGCTCGACGGTCAACGTGATTCTTCACCTGCGCGACCTGGATCGGCGCATTGGGGCGATCCTGGGCAGAGCGGAATGGCGCGCCGTGGGGGTCAGCCTGGGCGCGGCTGCGGCGGCGGCGCTGGGGGGGGTAGGGGCGGAGCATCTCACGGCGGGCGCGGGACCCATCCCGCGGGCCCTTCTCGTCGTGGCTATTTTTGGAGTCGTGTACGCCGCCGTCGCGCTGGCGCTGAAGCACCCTGATGCCGCACGCCTATGGAACCTCCGAAACTGATCACCCGTATCCTCGACACGCTGCCCGACGCGCCCGGCGTCTATCTCTGGAAGAACGCCGCCGGGGAGATTCTCTACGTCGGCAAAGCGAAGAGCCTGCGCGCGCGGGTGCCGAGCTATTTCGCCGCGGACGCCGAGACGAGCCCCGAACAGGCGGCGCTGGTGCGGCAGATCGCGCAGCTCGAGACGATTCTGGTACCGAACGAGGCGCAGGCGCTGCTGCTCGAAAACAACCTGATCAAGGAACACAAGCCGCGCTTCAACATCCGTCTCACGGACGACAAGAGCTACCCACGGATCGCGGTGACGGTGGGGGAGCCGTTTCCCCGCGTGCTCGTGGTGCGACGGGTGAACATTCCGGGGGCGCGCTACTTCGGACCGTACACCGACGTCGCGGCGCTGCGTCAGACGTTGAAGATCATCCGCCGCATCTTCACGGTGCGCTCCTGTCACTGGGACCTGCCGGTCGACAGCCCCGCGCGTCCCTGCCTCGACTATCACATCGATCGCTGCAAGGCGCCCTGCGTCGGCCTACAAAGCGAGCCCGAGTACCGCCGGATGATGGACGACGTCCTGCTGTTTCTCGAAGGCAAGACGCTCGACGTCCGACAGCACCTGCGCGAGCGCATGCTCGACGCGAGCCGGACGCTCGACTACGAGCGGGCGGCGCAGCTGCGGGACGCGCTTCGCTGGGTGGACCAGCTCGAGCAGGGGCCCACCGTGGAGCTGGTCGGAGGCGGGGACGCGGACGCCATCGGGTTCGCGCGGGACGGCGACGACGCCTGCGGCGCCGTTTTGCGGGTACGCGGGGGCAAGCTGATCGCGCGCGACCAGTCCTTCCTCGAGAACGCGGAGCACTCGACCGAAGGCGCCGTGCTGGCGGCGTTCCTGGTGCGCTGCTATTTGCCGCTCGAAGGACGGGCTCGGAGGGTGTTGCTGCCGTTCCCGCCCGATGATCTCGACGCGTTGCGGGAGCTCGGGCCCGAGGTGGAGTGGCAGGTGCCGCAGCGCGGCACCAACGCGCGGCTCGCGGAGCTCGCCGATCAGAACGCGCGCTACCTGCTGGACGGCCTCAAGATCGAGAGCTTCGACATCGACGAGCGCTCCGCGGATCCGGTGTTCGCGCTGGGGCGGGATCTCGGCCTCGCGGTCGTGCCGCGCTCGTTTGTCTGCGTCGACATCTCCACGAATCAGGGGCGCGACACGGTGGGCTCGCTGGTGTGGTTCGAGGCGGGCCGCCCGAAGAAATCGGAGTATCGGCGGTTCAAGATTCGAGGTCCGGGGGTGCAGGACGACTTCGCGGCGATCCACGAAGTGGTGAGCCGGTTTCTCACGCGGCGGCGGGACGAGCAGAAGGCGCTGCCCGACCTCATCGTGGTCGATGGCGGTCGGGGGCAGCTCGGGGCGGCACTCGACGCGGCGCGGGCAGTGGGCTTCGCGGCCCTGCCGATCGCCGGCATCGCCAAACGGGACGAGGAAGTCTTCCTGCCCGGGCGCTCGGAGCCGCTCAAGCTATCGCGGCGCAGCCCCTCGCTCCGCCTGATCCAGCGGGCCCGCGATGAGGCACACCGGTTTGCCATCACCTTCAGCCGCAAGCGCCGCGCCCAGCGCACCCTCACGTCGGAGCTGCTCACGATCCCCGGGATTGGGCCGACGCGCCGCCGGGTGCTGCTCGAGCGGTTCGGCTCGCTCGCGGGGGTGAAGACAGCGACCCGCGCGGAAATCGCCTCGCTGCCGGGTTTCTCGGGAATGCTCGCCGAGCGGATTCTCGATCGCCTGCACGTGGGCGTGTGAGCGGCTCCTGGACGCTCGAATGCTCGGGCTGCGGGCTCACGCGGGCGCCGGAGGGGTTCCCCGGAACGTGCGACACTTGTGGGCAGCCGCTCCTCGTTCGCTACGACACCGCGCCACCGCCCGCGGCGCGAACGCTGGTGCGGGAGCGGCCGTGGACGATGTGGCGCTACCGTGAGTGGTTACCGCTGTGCGGAGACGAAGCGCCGGTCACCCTGGGCGAAGGGGCGACGCCGTTGCTGCCCGCCACCGTCATCGGGCGCCGCCATGGGTTTCACAACCTGTGGGTGAAGGACGAAGGGCAGAACCCCACCGGTTCGTTCAAGGCCCGCGGTCTCGCGGCCGCGGTCACGCGCGCGGTGCTCGCCGGGGCGAGGGCGTTCGTGGTGCCGACGGCGGGGAACGCGGGCGTCGCCCTCGCGGCCTACGCGGGACGGGCTGGCGTGCATGCCCGCGTGTTCGCGCCCACCGAGACGCCCCCTACCATTCTCGCGCAAATCCAGCGATTCGGGGGCAAGCTAACGCTCGTGCCCGGACACATCGGCGATTGCGGAGCGGCGGCGCGCGCCTACGCGCAGGAGTCGGGCGCCGTGGATGTCTCGACGCTGCGGGAGCCGTATCGCATCGAGGGGAAGAAGACGCTCGGGCTCGAGCTCGCGGAGCAGCTCGGCTGGACACTGCCCGACGCGATCGTGTATCCGACGGGTGGTGGGACGGGTCTCATCGGGATGTGGAAGGCGTTCGCCGAGCTGCGGGCGGCCGGGTGGGTGCGCGGGCCGCTGCCGCGCATGTACAGCGTGCAGGCGACCGGCTGCGCGCCCGTGGTGCGGGCATTCGAGGCGGGCGCCGCGCAGTGTACGCCCTGGCCGGATCCGCAGACGATCGCGGCATGGCTGCGGGTGCCCGCGCCGCTCGGCGACCGTCTGATCCTGCGGGCGCTGCGGGAAAGCGGGGGCGGCGCCATCGCGGTCGAAGACCGGGATCTCGGCGCGGCCGCGGATGAGCTGACGGCGGCGGGGATCGATGCGGCTCCCGAAGGGGGCGCGGCACTCGCGGCTGTGGCGGCGCTCAGGGACGCGGGGGCCGTCGCCGCCGACGAGCGCATCGTGCTCTTCAATACCGGTGCCGGGTGGCTTTACCGAGGGTAACTTCCCCAGGGTGAACATCGCCATCCTCGACCCCGTCGCCGGGATCAGTGGTGACATGACCCTTGGCGCGCTGCTCGCGTTGGGTGTGCCGCAGGCGTGGCTGGAGGCGCTTCCAGCCCGCCTGGGGCTCACGGACGTCCGGGTGACGGTCCGCGACGTGCGCCGCTGTGGCGTGGGATGCAAACAGGTCGAGTTCGGAATCCCCCCCCAGCCGCACGGCCGCCACGTCGGGGAGCTGCTGCGCCTCGTCGAGCGGGCTCCCGTGTCGGACTGGGTGAAGCAGCGGGCGAGCGAGGCATTCCGGTTGATCGGCGAAGCGGAAGGCCGAGTCCACGGGGTCACCCCCGAGAAGGTGCACCTGCACGAAGTCGGTGCCGTGGACGCGGTACTCGACGTCGTGGGAGCGGTTGAAGGATTCGAGCAGTTGGGCGTCGACACGGTGTATCACCGCCCGGTGGCGGTAGGGACCGGGTGGGTGGAGGCCGAGCACGGCCGTCTGCCGGTTCCTGCGCCCGCCACGGCCATCCTGCTCGAAGGTGTAAAGATCACCATGGGCGGGCCGGTCGAGGGAGAAGCGACGACGCCGACCGGCGCTGCCCTGGTGCGCGTGCTGTCGGCCGGGCCGCCGCCGGGAGAGTGGCGCGTGGTGCGGAGTGGGTGGGGGGCGGGGCAGCGCGACCCGAAACACTATCCCAACGCCCTCCGCATACTCCTCGGTGAGCACGCCGTCGAGGCGGCACGGGTGACGCTCCTGGCGACGGACGTAGACGATATGAGTCCCGAGTACGTCGAGCCGCTGCGCCAGGCGCTCATGGCCGCCGGAGCGGTCGATGTGCAAACCTGGCCCGTGCAGATGAAGAAAGGTCGGTCGGGGTTCCGCCTGGAGGTGGCTGCCCCGGAAGGCGTGATTGACCAGGTGACCGACGCGCTGTTTCGTCACAGTACGACCGCCGGAATCCGTCGCTGGGCGGCGGAGCGGGTGACGCTACCGCGTCGCCAGATCACGGTGCAGCTCGCTCCGGACGTGGCGGTGCGGGTGAAGGTAGTCGAAGGGTGGGGGACGCGGGTCAAACCGGAATACGATGATGTGCTCGCCGCCGCTCTGGCGCTGGGAAAGCCGGCGATCGAGGTGGCGCGCGTCGTCCAACGCGACGCGGAAGCGCTCATCGCCAATTCGAAGGAGCACATGTGAGCCAGGCGGTTCAGCGTTCGGCGTGGGGTATGGTCGTGATGGCTTTGGCCGCAGGGTCGCCGGCGAGAGCACAACAGGAGTGGAAGCCTCCGACCTGCGATCTCAAACCGGGTCACTACCTGATCAACAGCGCCGTGCTCTACCTGCAGAAGGCGAGCACGACGCAGTTTCCGGACGTCCGTGAGAACACGTTGCGCGACGCGAACCGCGTGCTGACCCAGGCGTTGACGAGCGGCGACCAGCAGAAGAATCCGGCCGCCTGGTACTATCTCGGCCGCTACTCCATCGAGATGAAAGACGCGGCCGGCGCCGACACGGCATTCGCGAAAGCCCTCGAGCTGGCGCCGCGCTGCAAAGAGGACATCTACACCTGGCGGCGGCGGCTGTGGGTACCCGTGCTCAACGCGGGGATCGCGGCGTGGCAGGCCGGGAACACCGATTCGGCGATCGCCACGTTCCGTCGAGCGAACCGCCTGTACGACGGCGAGCCGACCGGGTTCACCTATCTCGCCACGCTGTTCGCGAATGCGCACCAGACCGATTCCGCGGCAAAGTACTTCAGGCTCGCCACGCAGGCGGCGGCGGATCCGAAGTACCTGAAAGACAAGAAGGACGCGATGTTCAATCTCGCGCGGGTGTACCAGGGCGCCGCACGCTACGACGAGGCGACCGTCGCGTATCAGGCCTACCTCGCGGCTTACCCGGGCGACGTGCAGGCGACGGCGGGGCTCGCCTCCGTGTACGCCCAGACGGGAAGGCGGGACGAGGCGATGGCGATGTACGCCCGCGTGCTCGCGCGCGCCGACTCGGCGGACGCTTCCGACCTGTTCAGCGTCGGACGCGAGATGCTGAACGGCATCCCGAAGCCACCGGACACGGCGTCGCAGGCGGGGCAATGCCGCTCGGAAGCCAGCGCGCGCGGGCGCCTCACCGCGCGCCAGATCGCCGCGCGGTGCGACTCCGCCACGACGCGGGCCATGCGAGAGTACGACGCCGGCGCGCGGGGGGCGTATCGCTCGGTCGAGGACGCGTTCGTCGCCGGCCTCGCGAAGCAGCCGTATGACCGGGAGGCGCTATTTACCCTCGCGGGGGTCGCGGCACTCGCGGGGGACACGGCGCGGGCCCTGGACGCGGCCAAGCGACTCTACGCCGTCGACCCGCTGAACCGCGGCTCGATCCGGATGCTCGCGCAGGCGTGGAAGCTCAAGGGCAGGAGCGACTCGACACTGCATTTTCTTCAGATCGCCGATTCGTTGCCCCTCGAGGTGTCGGTGGGGAGCTTCATGCCGGACGACAAGGGGGCCGCGCTGAGCGGGTTGTTTACGAACTTCCGGTCGAAGCCGAGCCAGCCCACGACGCTCACGTTCGAGTTCCTCGACGCCGGCGGCCGGGTGGTCGCTTCCCATGCCGAGAACGTGCCGGCGGTGGCCTCCGGCGAAAACCGTGCGTTCGACATTCGGGTCTCGGGTGCGGCAATCGTCACGTGGCGGTACCGGCGATAATGCCGCAGAACGTTCTGATTACCGGGGGAGCGGGCTTCGTCGGCTCCCATGTGGCGGACGCGTATCTAGCGGCCGGCCACAGCGTGACGATCCTCGACGACCTGTCCACGGGCCGGCGGGAGAACCTGCCGGCCGGCGCGCAATTCGTGCAAGGCGACATCCGGTCCCCCGAGGCCCGCGACCTGCTCGCGCGAGGCGGCTTCACGCTCTTGAATCATCACGCGGCGCAGATGGACGTCCGCCGCTCGGTGGCGGATCCCGTCTTCGACGGTAGCATCAACCTCATCGGATTGTTGAATCTGCTGGATGGTGCCCGGGCGGGGGGCGTGCGACGGGTGGTGTTCGCGTCATCGGGTGGAGTCGTCTACGGTGAGCAGGGGCGGCTGCCGCTTGTGGAGACGGAGGCGAAGCTCCCCGTCTCGCCCTACGGCGTCGCGAAGCTGGCCTCCGAGTACTACCTGGCGACCTACGCGCACCTCTACGGGCTCGAGACGGTGGCGCTGCGGTACAGCAACGTGTATGGGCCGCGGCAGCGCGCGGATGGGGAAGCCGGCGTCGTGGCAATCTTCGGACGCCGGCTCCTCTCCGGCAAGTCGCTCACGATTTACGGCGACGGGCGGCAGACCCGGGACATGGTGTTCGTCAAAGACGTCGCCGCGGCAAATGTCGCCGCAAGCGAATGGAGCGTGCCGGCCGTGACGACCCTCGACGCCCGCGCGTTCAATATCGGGACCGGCGTCGAAACCTCGGTCAACCGTCTCGCCGAGCTGCTGGGGACCGCAGCCGGGCAAGCGCCGGAGCTACACCACGCTCCGGCGAGAGCCGGTGAGCTGCTGCGGAGCGTTCTCGCCATCGACAAGGCGGCGCGGGAGCTGGGCTGGCGACCGCAGGTGCCGCTCGCGGACGGTCTCCGCGCGACGGTCCATCTGCTCGCACAACACGATTAGGCGCGCCGCCTGACGCACCTGGGGACGCTTACTTGCGCCGCTGCTGGGTTTCCTGTGCGAGGTAGCTGATCAACGCGTCGGCGTCGTCCTTCGACAGCCCGAGCTTGGGCATCTGGGCATTGAACTGTTTCTTCAACGCCTTGGCGGTATCGTCTATCTGCGTCATCACCACCGGATCCTGAAGCCACCGTTCCAGCCATTCGGCGGTGCGCCGATCGGTCGCCCCGACGAGATCGGGACCGGTCGACTGAGTTCTTCCCAGCTCGTGGCATCCGGAACACTGCTTCGATTTCCAGATTCGCTTGCCGCGATCGGCCAGCGCGGGGTCCACCTTGACCGGTCCATGGAGATCGACGCCGACGGCGCTCGACGCGGAGGCGTCGGAGGGAGTATCCGACAGGCTCCTGTCCGCCTCTGTCGAGGACGTGTCCTCGGATGACGTGTCCTCGGGGGGGGCATTGAACGTCGCATCGGCCGCGGCGGACTTGGTGTCTGCCTCAGCTTTGGGCATGGTGTCCGGGGCGGAATACGTCGACCTGGTCTCCGGCGCAGGGGTCTCGGAAGCCTTCTTCATGCAAGCTGCAATTAGGAGCACGCTACAGAGCCCAATGCCTTGGCGGAGCATGCAACCTCCCACGGTGGTGGTCAAAAGAGCCGCCGAACACTGCGCGGCACGGGTGTATCCCGCTCAGGACACGCAATAACCGGTCCCGCCAATCGGGGCCGCCACTCGGCCAGACCACCAGTGGGACCACGGCGCGCTAGGTCCTAGGAGCCGTTTCGGCCGAGACCGCGTCAATGAAGCCTTCGAAGAAGACCCTCACGACACATCTCGAATCACGTCCTCATCGGTCAGGTAGCCAGCGGCCTCGGCGTGGGGCAGGAGGCGTCGCCGCCCCTCATCGAACCGAAGCAGCGCGATTTGGCGCCGGAGGGCGTCTCGAACCACTTCACTCCGGGTTCGGCCGAGTCGACGACACACGCGGTCGAGCTCCCGCGCGAGCTTGGAGTCGAGGCGGATAGTCACGGCGCTCATACATGACAGTGTAATACAACACCCGGCCGCAGGCACGAATCGCCGAGGCCTGGTGCACGCCCCTCCTTTCCTCGACCTCTCGGAGAGTTGACGATAGTAACGCACGGCGTTATTATCGCAGTGTGATTCGCTGCTTCCGGGATAAAGACACGGCACGTCTCTACCACCGGGAGCCCATCCGGAAGCTGCCGCACAGGGTGCATCGCGTCGCGTTGCGCAAGCTCGTGCAGCTCGACGCCGCGACTACCTTGGGGGACTTGGGAGTGCCGCCGGGGAACCATCTCGAGAAGCTTGCTGGGAGCAGGGCGGGGCAACACAGCATCCGCATCAACGACCAGTGGCGGGTGTGTTTTCGTTGGGAGCGGGGAGATGCCTACGATGTTGAAATCGTCGATTACCACTAGGAGCCACGTATGAGCGTGAGGCGACTCGCACCGGTCCACCCCGGAGAAGTGCTGAATGAGGACTTTCTCGGCCCTCTGGAGTTGACGCAGTACCGCCTCGCGAAGGGACTAAGCGTACCCCCGCGCCGGATCAATGAGATTGTTCACGGGAAGCGGGCGATCACGGCGGACACGGCGCTGCGCTTGGCGCGGTTCTTCGGCACTTCGGAGCGTTTTTGGCTCAACCTGCAGACGGGCTACGACCTTGAGGTCGAACGGGATCGGCTCCGGACGCGACTGCTGAAGGAAGTGAAGATCTTGCGGAAGGCCAGCTAGAGGCAACGCCAAGCGGGCGGCTAGAGAGCCGCTGCCGCGCCTCGCGACTGAAACCGAGATCGAGGGGAGGTGCTGGCTGTCGACGTTGAAAGGCGTCCATCCTTGAGCCCCGCCGCTTGCACTGTCAGCGAGCGGGCGCAGATGACTCTTAACGAGCTCGGTGCGTGTCCGCCGAGTTCCGCGCAAGTCTCCCGTTATCCCGCAACGTCCGTCTCCTCCAGCACTTCCGGCCATGGCGTGTCCGCCGACGTCCGTCGCTGTCCGTCCAAGTCTCGCCAAAAGTGCCCGCATTTTTGCCCACACCTCGCGGGATGACCGCACTCCCGCGGCCACG
>JBGPIJ010000021.1:0-18406 GCA_041484865.1 Gemmatimonadota bacterium | reverse complement strand
GGATCGGGCCTCGACTACGCCGCCGGCCAACGGGTCGCCGTCGATGCCTCGGTCGATGCCGCCCTGCTCGCCCCCGACACCGCGAATTGTCGGGTCCAGCCATGACCGCGATGCTAGATTGAACCCCGTGGAACAGACCTATTTTCGGCGCGGGTTCGGCCTCAAGGGCGTGATCGAGAGCGCCCTCACCGCGGACTATCATAGTCGCGTCGTCGACGAGGTCCGCGCACGTGGGTTCGCTCTCCAGGTCGGAGACCTCACCTTCCGGCTGGCTCGTGAGTTCGGCTTCTGTTACGGCGTCGACCGCGCGGTCGAATACGCCTACGAGACACGCACCAAGTTTCCCACGCGGCGGCTGTTTCTGGTGGGCGAGATCATCCACAACCCCCACGTGAACCAAAAGCTGCGGGACATGGGCGTGCAGTGCCTGCACCGCCCCGAGGGAGGGGAATTCGACTTCGATGGCGTCACGGCGGACGACGTCGTGATCCTTCCCGCCTTCGGCGTCACGGTGCGGCACTTCGAGCGCTTGCGGCAGATCGGCTGCGTACTCGTGGACACGACCTGCGGCTCCGTGCTCAACGTATGGAAGCGCGTGGACGCCTATGCTCGGGACGGCTTCACCGCCGTGATCCACGGCAAGTACTATCACGAGGAGACCAAGGCCACCGCGAGCCAGGTGAGCAAGTATCCCGGGGGCAACTACCTGATCGTGCGCGATATGATCGAGGCGCGCGCGGTGTGCAGACACATCGAAGGTCAGGAGGACGGCGACACCCTGCTCGCCCGCTTCGCGGGGAAGATGTCGCCGGGGTTCGATCCCGACAGGGATCTCGTCCGCGTGGGCGTCGCCAATCAGACGACCATGCTCTCGAACGAATCGCTCGCCATCGCGGCCGAAGTCCGCACCAGCATGGCGAAGCGCTACGGGGACGCAGCACTCGCCGAGCATTTCCGCAACTTCGACACGATCTGCTCGGCTACCCAGGACCGCCAGGACGCGGTGCTGAACCTGATTGCCGAACGGCTCGATCTGATGGTCGTGATCGGCGGCTATAACTCGAGCAACACGACCCACCTCGCGGCGATCTGCGACAGCCGCGTACCCACGTTTCACATCGAGGATGCGACCTGCATCGAGCCCGACCGGCGGTCCATCCGGTTCCGGCCGGTGGGAACGAGCGGAGAAGAAGAGCGCCAGGACTGGATTCCCGCAGGCCCGGTCACGATCGGCATCACGGCGGGCGCGTCCACCCCCAACAACAAGATCGGCGAGGCCATCGAGCGGATCGCGGCTACACGGGGAGAGTCCGCGGCGTCCGCTATGTGATTGGGGGCGCGTCGCGGGGCGGCACGATCATTTGCAGCGGTCCGCGGCTGACGACGTTGCGAGAGCGGGAACGATAATCCCGGAGTACGGGACCTGGTCAGGTAAGAGCAGCGGTGCGTACGCCTGTTCCAGGAGACTCGGCTTCCGCAGGCGGAATACAACTATCTGGCGAGCCACAACTCGAGTCGGGATCCCGCTGATCTGGGCTGGTTGGTACGTGTGATCAGTCACCGCCACGATGGCGAGCGAAACGAAGTCTTGGGACGAAGCGTCGAGCACCGCTACGCTGTCGTGCGGCACGAATCCTGTTCGAGTCACGACGAACTGGAGAACGACCCAGCCTTGCTTGCCGCTCTGGCGCAGCTCGTCGGGGTACGATTTCTCGAAACGGGTCCCGAACGCCGGAGGGTGCACATTCGCCGAGTCCGGCCCGCACACATCGACGATCGGCCCTTCCCAGGAGACCGGCCCGGATAGCGCGTGCAGGCTTGGCGCGGGCGGCATCGGCTGAATATGCTCGACAGTGCATGCGGCGAGTGCCGCGAACGTGCTCGCGAGACCGACGTACGCGGCGCGGATGATCGGCATCGGGATGAGAGAGAAAGTGGCGCAAGCGCGCGCCTCCCGCGAGCCCTCGCTTTGGTAAATTTTCGCCATATTTGACCAATGCCGCTGTCCGGTTTTCATCCCGCCATCGTCCGCTGGTTCACGACGCGATTCCGCGACCCCACCGAGCCGCAGCGCCGAGCCTGGCCGCTCATCGCGGCGGGCCGTGACGCGTTAATCGCGGCGCCGACGGGGTCGGGGAAGACGTTCGCTGCCTTCCTGTCGGCGATCGACGGGCTGCTGCGCCAGGGACTGGCCGGTACCCTCGGGGATGGGATCCAGGTCCTCTACGTCTCGCCCCTGAAGGCGCTATCGAACGACGTTCAGAAGAACCTCGCCGAGCCGCTTGCCGAGATTCGCGCGACCCTCGGGGAGCTCGGGCTCCCGGACGTCGAGATCCGCACTTTGGTACGCACCGGCGACACGCCAGCCGCCGAGCGCCAGGCGATGCTGAAGCGTCCGCCGCACATCCTCGTCACGACGCCGGAGTCGCTGTTCCTCATCCTCACGTCCGAGCGTGCCCGCGACATGCTGCGCACCGTGCGCACGGTGATCGTGGACGAGATCCACGCCGTAGCGCGGGACAAGCGGGGCAGCCATCTCACGCTGTCGCTCGAGCGGTTAGAGCACTTGGCCGGCCGGCGGCTCCAGCGCATCGGCTTGTCCGCGACCCAGAAGCCGATCGAACAGATCGCCGCGTTTCTCTCGGGCAACCGGCAACCGGCATCCGACATCGCCGTCGTGGACTCGGGCCACGCTCGCGAACTCGACCTCGCGATCGAGCTCCCGTCGTCCCCCCTCGAAGCGGTCATGGCGGGGGAGGTATGGGACGAGCTGTACGATCGGCTGACGCAGCTCATCGCCGAGCACCGCACGACGCTCGTGTTCGTGAACACCCGGCGGCTCGCCGAGCGCGTGACGATGCACCTGTCGGAGCGCGTGGGCGCGGAGCACGTCACCTCGCATCACGGCAGTCTCTCGAAGGAGAAGCGCCTCGACGCGGAAACGCGCCTCAGGGAAGGCAAGCTGCGGGCCCTCGTCGCCACGGCCTCGCTCGAGCTGGGCATCGACATCGGGAGCGTCGATCTCGTGTGTCAGATCGGCTCGACGCGCTCGATCGCCACGCTGCTGCAGCGCGTGGGGCGCTCGGGCCACAACCTCCGCGCCGTACCGAAGGGGCGCCTGTTCCCGCTGTCGCGCGACGAGCTGATCGAGTGCGCCGCGCTGGTGCGGGCGGCGCGCGAGCAGCAGCTGGACCGGCTCATCATCCCGGAGCACCCCCTCGACATTCTCGCCCAGCAGATCGTCGCGGCAGCCGCCACCGATGAGTGGGACGAAGACGCGCTGTACGACCTCGTGCGCCGTGCCTACCCGTATCGCGAGTTGTCGCGCAAGGACTTCGATGATGTGGTGCAGATGCTGGCGGAAGGGTTCACCACCCGGCGCGGGCGGCGGGGCGCGTACATCCATTACGACGGGGTCAATCGGCGGCTGCGGGGACGGCGTGGCGCGCGACTGGCGGCCATCACCTCCGGCGGCGCGATCCCGGACGTCGGCGACTACCGCGTCATCCTCGAGCCGACCGACACGTTCGTCGGCACGCTGAACGAGGACTTCGCGATCGAGAGCACGCCGGGCGACATCTTCCAGCTCGGCAACAGCTCCTATCTGATCCGCAAGATCGAGTCAGGCCAGGTGCGCGTCGCCGATGCGCAGGGGCAGCCGCCCTCGATTCCGTTCTGGATCGGCGAAGCGCCGGCGCGGACCGCGGAGCTTTCGGCCGAAGTGTCCCGGCTGCGCCGCGACGTCGCCGACCGGCTCGACGATCCCGCGGGCGCGATCGCCTGGCTCGAGGACGAGCTGGGGCTCTCGCAAGCGGCCGCCCGGCAGATCGTCGAGTATCTCGCGGCGGCGCGCCAGGTCCTGGGCGTGATTCCCACCCAGCAGACGCTCGTGCTCGAGCGGTTTTTCGACGAGGCGGGCGGGATGCAGCTCGTGCTGCACGCGCCGTTCGGCAGCCGGGTGAATCGCGCCTGGGGACTGGCGCTGCGGAAACGGTTCTGCCGCAGCTTCAACTTCGAGCTGCAAGCAGCGGCGACCGAGGATGCCATCGTGCTGTCGCTCGGCGCCCAGCACAGCTTTCCGCTGGACGATGTCTTCCAGTACCTGAAGCCCGATACGGCGGAGCACCTGCTCGTTCAGGCAATGCTCGACGCGCCGATGTTCGGTACGCGCTGGCGCTGGAACGCGAGCCGCGCGCTCGCGGTGCTGCGGGCCCGGGGCGGCAAGAAGGTGCCGACTCCGCTTCAGCGGATGGACGCCGAGGACCTCGTGGCCGCGGTCTTTCCCGACCAGGTCGCCTGCCCGGAGAATCTCGTCGGCGATCGGGAAATTCCCGACCATCCGCTCGTGAAGCAGACGATCGCGGATTGCCTCGTCGAGGCGATGGACTTCCCAAGTCTGCAGCGCGTCCTCGAAGCGATGCAGGCGGGCGAGTACCAGCTCGTGGCGCGCGATACCCCCGAGCCGTCGGTGCTCGCGCACGAAGTGCTCAACGCGAGGCCCTACGCCTTCCTCGACGACGCGCCCCTCGAGGAGCGGCGCACGCAGGCGGTCATCACGCGGCGCGGGCTCGACATCAAGACCGCTGAGGAGTTCGGGCGGCTCGATCAGGCGGCGATCGATCGCGTCCGGGACGAGGCGTGGCCGGACGCGCGCAGCGCGGACGAGCTGCACGACGCTCTATTGACCGTCGGTGCTCTGACGGAGGGGGAAGGGGAAAGGGGGACGTGGGAAGGGTTCTTCGCGGAGCTGGCCCAGACGGGGCGGGCCGGTACGTTGGTCCGCGAGCCGCGGCTGTGGATCGCGGCTGAACGGCTGCCGCTCTTCGAGGCGGCATTCGCGGGCGCGCGGAGCGAGCCGGCCCTCGCGGTCCCCGAGCGGGAGCGCGCCAAGTCGTGGACGCGCGAGGACGCCCTGCGCGAGCTGGTTCGTGGCCGCCTGGAGGTGGTCGGCCCGACCACGGCCTCCGATCTCGCAATTTCGCTCGGCGCGCCCGGCAGCGACGTCGAGTTCGCTTTGGGCGCGCTCGAGCACGAAGGCTTCGTGCTGCGCGGACACTTCAGCGTGGGGCAGCGCCAGCTGGAATGGTGCGAGCGGCGCCTGCTGGCGCGGATCCATCGCTATACGCTCGACCGGCTGCGCAAGGAAATCGAGCCGGTCACAGCCGCGGACTTCCTGCGCTTCCTCCTCCGCTGGCAGCGAGTCGCGGACGACACGCGCGCCGAGGGACCGGACGGGCTCGCGGCGGTGCTCGAGCAGCTCGACGGCTACGAGGCGCCCGCCGGCTCCTGGGAGAAGGATCTCCTCCCGGCCCGGCTTGCGGAGTACGATCCGCTCTGGCTGGACGGTCTCTGTCTCTCGGGGGAAATCGCCTGGGGGAGAATCTCGGCCGTAAGCCACGGTGCCGCGAACGCCCATCGGTCGGGCCCCGTGCGCACGACCCCAATCGGGTTGTTCCGGCGGGACCGCGGCGCGGTCTGGAGGTCGCTCGGCACGGAGCCGGCCTCCGAGACGCTTGCCCTCTCGCATTCCGGGCGGGCCGTCCTCGACGTCCTCGACCAGCGGGGAGCATCGTTCTTCGGCGACTTGGTGAACGCGACGGGGCTGCTCCGCACCGAGGTCGAGAAGGGCCTGGCCGAGCTCGTGGCGTGGGGGGTCGTAACCTCGGACAGCTTCGCCGGCCTCCGGGCCCTGCTCGTGCCGTCGGAGCGGCGACGCCCCATCGGCGGGTTCCGCCGCCGCGGCGGGAGCGCGCCGTTCGGCGTGGAGACGGCGGGCAGGTGGTCGCGGGTGGGACGCGCTCGCGCGCTGCCGGAGGAGCAGGTCGCCGAAGCGGTCGCGTGGCAGCTGCTGCGACGCTACGGCATCGTGTTCCGCCGGCTGGTGACGCGCGAGGCGCTGCTCGCCCCGTGGCGCGACATTTTGCGCGTGTATCGCCGGCTCGAAGCCCGCGGCGAAATCCGCGGTGGGCGCTTCGTCGTCGGCTTCTCAGGCGAGCAGTACGCGCTCCCGGAAGCGATCGGGTCGCTGCGCGCGGTTCGACGCGAGGAGGCGTCCGGCGCGCTCGCGTCGGTGAGCGGCGCCGACCCCCTGAACCTCGTGGGCATCATCACGCCGGGCGATACGGTGGCGGCGCTTGCGACCAATCGCATTCTGTATCGGGATGGAATTCCGGTGGCGGTGCGCGAGGGCGAGGGGAAGAGCGAGCGGCTGCTCGTGGAGGTCACGCCGGACGAGGCGCAGGCGTTCCGTACGGCGCTCGTGCGCGGGCGCACGGCGCCCCTCGTGCGGGCGTATCTGGGGAAGCGGGCGGGACGGCCGGCCTAGGCGCCGCTCACCTGACCGGTTGCTTTCAGCCTGTCGAAGTACAGCTTCCGCACCTTCGCCACCTTCGGCGCCACCACCGCTCGGCAATACCCCTGATTGGGGTTGCGGCGATAGTAGTCGCGGTGGTACTCCTCCGCCGGATAGAACTTGTCGAGCGGCTTCACCTCGGTCACGAGCGGGTCGTCCCACACCTTTTCCGCCGTCAGCTCCGCGATCACGCGCTCCACCTCCGCCTTTTGGCGGGCGTCGTGATAGAAGATCGCCGAGCGGTATTGCGTCCCGACATCCGCGCCCTGCTGGTTCAGCGTTGTGGGGTCGTGAATCGTGAAGAACACGTGCAGCAGATCGGCGAAGGAGATCACACCGGGATCGAAGGTGATCTGCACGACTTCCGCGTGACCGGTCGTGCCGGTACACACCCGCTCGTACGAGGGGCTCGGCACGTGCCCTCCCGTATAGCCCGACTCGACACGCTCCACGCCGCGTAGCTGGCCAAACGCGGCTTCGAGGCACCAGAAGCACCCGCCGGCCAGGGTCGCAACCTCGTGTTGGCTCATGCCGGAAGGTGACGCTCTCGGGCCCCGGAGTGAAGGGGTAGGTTCTCGACATGCCCGAGCTGCCTGATATCGTCGTCTATCTCGAGGCGCTCGAGGCGCGCATCCTCGGCGAGCCGCTCGAGGCTATCCGGATCGGCTCGCCATTCCTCGTGCGCAGCGTGGAGCCGCCGATCGGCGCGGCTGTCGGACACCGCGTGAGCGGGCTCTCGCGCCTCGGCAAACGTATTGTGATCGCGCTCGAGCCCGATCTCCATCTCGTGCTCCATCTCATGATCGCGGGCCGGCTGCGTTGGAAGACGCGCGGCGCCGCGCCTCCCGGCCGCATCGGTCTCGCCGGGTTCGATTTTCCGAACGGCACCTTGCTCCTCACGGAGGCGGGAACGCGGCGCCGCGCCTCGCTGCACCTGGTCCGGGGAGAGGCGGCGCTCGCGGAGCACGCCCGCGGCGGGCTCGAGGTGCTCGATGCAACGCCCGCCGCGTTCCGCGCCGCGCTGCGCCGGGAGCATCACACGCTCAAGCGCGCGCTCACCGACCCGGACATTCTCTCCGGCGTCGGCAACGCTTACTCGGACGAGATCCTGCACGCCGCCAAGCTGTCGCCGCTCGCGCTCACCTCCTCGCTGTCCGATGCGGAGCTCGATCGGTTGCATGCGGCGACGCGCGCGACGCTGACGGCGTGGATCGAACGGCTGCGCGAGGAGATGGGCGAGGGGTTCCCCGAAAAGGTCACCGCGTTCCGCGATGGGATGGCGGTGCACGGCCGGTACCGGAAGCCCTGCCCGGTGTGCGGCTCTCCGGTGCAGCGAATTCGCTACGCGGAGAACGAGGTGAACTACTGCGCCACCTGCCAGACCGGCGGGAAGATCTACGCGGATCGGGCCCTGTCGCGGCTGCTCAAGGACGACTGGCCCCGCTCACTCGACCAGTGGGAGGCCCGGATGGGCTAGTGCGCCGCGAGGTAGCGGAGCACGATCGCGTTGTAAGAGGCGGGGTTACTGGCGTGCATCAGGTGTCCCGCGGTCGGGATCGTGATCACCGTGTCGCTCTGGAGGCAGTGTCCCAGCTCGCTTGTGATGATGTGATACATGCGGGGGCTGTGGTCCCCCTGCAGCAGCAACACCGGCATGACGAGCCTTCCCAGGCCGGTACAGTCGAGCGCCGGCAGGTACTCCCGGCGATCGGCAAAGAGCTCTCGGCGCAGCTCGAAGGAATGGGCGAGCGCGCGCGCCCGGGCCTGCGGCGTGAGGTTGTCGAACCCGCCGGCGCTTCCATTCACTCCGTCCCCGAACAGGCGTAGCCCGCTCACCGAGTCCCCCCGCGTGAACGCCGCCCGGGCCGGGTCGAGCACGCCGTCCAGAAACGCCCGCCGCAGCGTGTCTCCCGCCGGTGTATGCCCCAGGAACAGCACGACTGGAGGCTCGCCCAGGACCAGCGAGCGGACCAGGTTCGGGTGCTCGGCCGCCAGTGCGAGCGCGGTGTATGCGCCGTAGCCCGAGCCTACGATGTGTGCGGGACCGAGCCCCAGCGCCTGGAGAAGCGCCGCAAGGTCTTCGGCGTGGAGCGCGGGCGAGTACACGCGCGCGTCGCTTTGCTGGGCGTTCGGCGGGTGATAGCGGCGGCTATAGACCAGGACCCGATGCTCGTGGCTGAAGGCGTCCTCCTGCGCCCTCCAGTCGTCCAGATCCCCGAGGCTTCCGTGCACGAACACGACCGGCGTTCCGCGGTCGCCCGTGAGCCGATAGTGCAGCACGGTTTCGTTCACGGCGATGGCGTGGGGTGTGGCGACGGCGGTCGCGGGTGCGGCCGGGGGTGGGGCGGGTAGCGCCGGTGGGGGCGGGGGAGGTGCCGGGCGGCTGCACGCGGTGCAGAGAGTGGCGACGATGGCGGCACGAAGGAGACGAGGCATGGAGACTAATATGTGATCATCCCCAATCTTTGGAATCGGGGGCGTTCTGACGCAGGGCCCTCAGAAAGGCGAATGCGGACTTTTCGCGGTCAATTCCGCGTTCCCCATTCTGCATTCCGCATTGGAGTTCCTTCACTTCCTCCGCGATCACGTTCACCGTCCCATCGTCCTTCGCGAGCGTTCCCGTCACCCACAGGAACGGCTCGCTCCGCACCGCGATCCGGTGGCGCTCGCTCACGTCCGGCCGCACGATCACGTTCACCATGCCGGTCACGTCTTCGAGCAGCAAAAAAATGATGCCCTTCGCGGTCTGCGGCTGTTGGCGCGCCACGACGAGTCCGGCGACCTGAACGCGCGCGCCGTGCCCGAGCTCCCCCAGCCGGTCGCTCGAGAGCACGCCGGGCGGAATGGCGCCACGCAACAGCTCGAACGGGTGGCCGCTCGCCGCGAATCCCAGCACCGCGTACTCGGAGAGCATGCGCTCATCTGCCGCCATCCCGCGGAAACGCAGGTTCTCGTGCGGGTGGTTGAGCGGCAGCTCGAGCTGGCGCCGGCCGCGCGGCTCGTCGCCGCGCTCCGTGTTGGGGGGAAGCCACAGCCCCGCCTGCCAGAGCAGCTCGCGGCGTGTGAGCCCGAATCCATCGCACCCGCCCACCCACACCAGGTGCTCGATGGCGGTCCGCTTGAGTCTGGGAGGCGCGCGGCGCACGAAATCCCCGAGACTCGAGAATCTCCCATTCCGCTCTCGCTCGAGCACCACGCCCGTGGCCGTCTCTTCGCTCCATTCGCGCACGAAGCCGAGCCCGACGCGCACCGCGTCGCCCGTCTCTCTTTCCACCGTGCACCACACGTCGCTCCCGTTCACGTCCGGCAGCCGGATGTCGATGGCGTTGCGGTGGGCATCACGCGCCAGCGCGTCGAGCGAGTAAAAGCCCATCGGCTGGTTGTTGAAGAGAGACGTGTAGTACTCCGCCCCGTGATAGTGCCGCAGCCACGCCGACTGGTATGCAAGCAGCCCGAACGCCGCCGCGTGCGATTTGGGGAAGCCGAACTCGGAGAAGGCGGTCACCTGGGTGAAGACGCGCTGCGCCACCGCCTCGGGAACACCGCGCGCCGCCGCCCCGTCCCGGAACTCCACCCAGAAGCCTTCCATCAGCTCGCGGCTGCGCCGTCGGCTCATGGCGCGCCGCAGGCCCTCGGCCTGCCCGGGGGTGAACCCGGCCAGTGCCTGGCATACCTGCAGCACCTGATCCTGATACAGGATGACGCCGAGCGTTTCCCGGAGCACGTCCGTCAGGAGCGGGTGATCCATCGGCGGCTCGTACGGGCGGCCCTGCGCCGCTGCCCGGCGCTGCTCCTCGCGGCGCCGGACATATGGGTTCACCGCGCCGCCCACGATCGGACCGGGACGCACGATCGCTACCTCGATGGCGAGATCCTCGAGGGTGCGGGGCCGGCTGCGGCGGATCATCTGGATCTGCGCTCGGCTCTCGATCTGGAAGAGTCCCACGGTGTCGCCCCGGCAGATGCGGTCGTAGACGGCGGCGTCGTGAAAATCGATGCGGGAGAGATCGGGGGGATTCCCTTCCCGTCTGGCGATGAGCTCCACGCACTCCTCGACCAAAGACAGCATCCCGAGCGCCAAAAAATCGATCTTGATGAATCGCGCGTCGTCGCAGGAATCCTTGTCCCACTGACACACCACCCGATCGTCCATCGCGGAGCGCTCGAGCGGCACGAGCTCGACCAGAGGACGGCTCGAGATCACCATCCCGCCGACGTGCTGTGAGACGTGGCGCGGCAGCCCCGCGATTTCCCCCGCGCGCTCGCACAGCGCCTTCCAGAGCGGCGCGTCCTTCCGGCCGGTGAAGCCGGGGAGTCGCTCCAGCTCCTCCGCCAGGTTGCCGGGACCGCCCTCCGCCAGCTTCGCCACCTTCTCGAGCTCGGCCGGGGGCAGATCGAGCGCTTTGCCCACTTCGCGAACCGCGGAGCGGAGCCGGTAGGTCGGGAACGAGCAAACGAGCCCGACGTGCTCGTCCCCATAGCGCTTGTAGACGCGCCGGATCAGCTCCTCGCGGATCTCGCGGGGAAAGTCGAGGTCGATGTCCGGCACCGAGGCGAGCGTCTCGTTCAGGAATCGGCCGAAGAAGAGCCGCGTCGCGACCGGGTCGATGTGCGACAAGCCCAGCAGGTAGCAGACGACGGATGAGACCGACGAGCCGCGGCCGCGGCCGGGCAAAAGGCCCCCGGCGGCACGGCGCGTCCCGCGGCGCACGTCGGCCGCGACCTCGCGCGCGAGATCGAAGAGATCGTGATAGACGAGAAAAAAGCCGCACAGCCCGTGGTGCTCGATGATCCGCAGCTCTTCGGCGAGCCACCGCTCGGCTTCCGCGCGATGCTCCGAGTCTCGCGGATAACGATCCTCGAGCCGCGCGCGGCACAGCTCGGACAGCGCTTGCGGCGCGCCGCGATCTTGGGCGCCGCGGAAATCGGGGAACCGATATCCCAGATCGCGCGTCAAGTCGAACGCCCGGCAGCGCTCGGCGAGCAGTTGCGTAGTAGCGACAGCATCCAGACAGTCACGAAACAGCATCTCGACTTCCGTGGGGGATCGCAGCACGAATTCGCTGTTGGGACGCCGCACGGCGTGCGAGCCGTCGAGCGTGGTGCGGTGCCGGATCGCGACCAGCACGTCGTGCAGCCGGTGCGACTCGCGCCGGACGTAATGCACGTTCCCCGTCGCCACGATGCCCAGCCCCGCGGAGGCCGCGAGGTCCGAGAGCGCACGGCTCAGCGCGAGATCACCCCGCACGTGATTGCGCTGCAGCTCGACGTAGAAGCCGTCCGCTCCGAAGATCGTGCGGCACCGCTCGGCCGTCCGGCGGGCGGCGCTCGCTCCCTCCCGCGCGAGCACGCTCGGCAACAGCCCGTTACGGCAGCCCGAGAGCACGATCAGTCCATCGTGCCGCGCCTCGAGCGACGCGAAATCGAGCCGCGGATCGCGGCGATCGGCGCGGCCCAGGTGCGCCTCGGTGAGGAGCCGGCACAGGTTCGCGTAACCCTGCGGCGTTTCGGCAAGCAGCGTCACATGGGCGCCGTCCGCGAGCGTCACCTCCGCGCCCGTGATCGCCTGGAGGCCGAGCTGCTTCGCCTCCTGGGCGAACGCCATCGATCCGTACAGCCCATTGTGATCGGTGAGCGCTACGCCTGAGTACCCGAGACTCGCGGCCGCGACCACGAGCTCCTCAGGCAGCGACGTGCCGTCGAGAAACGAGTAGGCGGAGTGGCAGTGGAGTTCGATGTACATGGCGAAAGTGCGTGGGGCGTGGTGCGTGGGTGCTGACGGTGCGCGGCGTGCATGCGATTGGTACCGCACGCACCACGCACTACTCACCACGCACAAGTTGTTTAGGGTTGTTGCATCCACCATTCTCCGGTCACCAGATCCTCGAACAACACCACCCGCCCCCCGGTCTCGAGTACGACCTCGTAGCATTGCCGGGAGATCGGCTGCCGCCACCACTCGTCGTCGATGCGCCAGCACTCGAGGACGGATTCGATAAACCGGCGGTCGGGCGGTCTGGCGGTTGGACGGTCAGCGGCAGTGAGCTTTCTGACTGCCTTCGGTCTGCCGTTTTCCAACTCGACTTGCACCCGTTGCGGAACATTGAGGGTCCGAAGTTTGTCAGTTCCACTCCGCATTTGTTTATAGCTCATAGTCGACGAGTGCGTAGCGGCGTTCGGGAATGCGCGACCAGGGCTGGACCGGGACGACGCGGTACAGCATGGGGCGCCGCAGCCGCAATGCGATCTCGCGGGTGGCGTTGCGGAGTGCGCGCCGGCGGCCGGCGCGGGCGGCGGCCCCCGCGTCGCGGGCGAAGAGCTGTAGCGCCGTCGTGCCCGGAGCGAAGGCGGCGAACTCGACGGTCAAACGCTCGACCGCTTTCGTCGGGGGCGCTTGCTCCAACCGCGTCTTGAGCGGCGCGATGATGCGCTGTCGATCGGCGGATGGTTCCTTCAATAGCGCTTCGAGCACCCACGACGCGCCGTGCTCGAGCTCCGCGCGCGCCCGCACCAGCCGCACTCGCCAGCCGGAGCGACGCGGGTGCTTGAGCGCTCGCTCGATCAGCTGCTCCAGCGTCTGCACCAACATCCGCAGGTCGGCGACTGGCGTGAAGAACGTGAGGGCCACGACGATGGGCTCGGGGCTCGCGCGGCCTTCGATCGATTCTGTGAGCGCCCCGGCGGCGAGTCGCCACATCCGCCGACCGGCGCGGCCGAATTGCGAGACCACCGCTTCCTGCGGCAGCGCCGTCAGGTCACCCAGGGTGCGCAAGCCCAGCTGCCGCAGGCGACGGTACGTGTCGGGATCGAGCGACAGTACGGCGAGCGGCTGCGACGCGAGGAATCGCCCCTCCTCACCCGGAGGCACGATCACCGCCGACCCCGGCCGCGCGCGGGTGGCGGCGACCCAGGAGACGAACTTCCCTTTCCCCCAGCCCAACCGGTGCGTGGTACGTGGTGCGTGGTTGCCGGCGGTGCGCACCGGATTCTCAGTTGACGCCGTCAGCGCCCACGCACCACGCACCACGCACTGAACCATCTCAATTTGTTCTTCCGGCGAACCGTGGAGTTGCTCCAACCCGTCCATCCCCACATACACCCGCCCCAGCTCTGCCGGCTCGATCACCGGGCTCACCGCGTTCAAGGCTGCGAGCAGTTTGGCGAATTGCGCGTCGTAATAGACGGGGTCGGGCTCGCACAGCGTGATCGTCGGGCAGAGGCCGACCGCCTGACTGACCGTCAGTCCCGCTTTCACCCCCGCTGCCCGCGCGAGCGCCGAGACCTGCCACACGTGGCGCGCATCCTCGGGGGCGACGAGCGCCCAGGGATGCGCGCTCGATCCCGGACGGCGCTCCTCCTCACAGCGGAGCGCAAACAGCGGGATCCAGCAGCAGACGGCGGAGAGGCTTGTCATGACAGGGGCTTCCTAGAGCGACAGGCCGACTTGGGAGGGGAGCCGGTCCGTGCGGTAGCGGTCTTCCATGCCGTTGTTCACCGGAAAGCCGAACTGCGCTTGCAGCTGCTGCACGCGCCGCCGCAGCGCCTTGGCGTAGGCGGCGGGCGCGCTGCTATGGCGCGCATAGGCAACGCGGTAGCGCTCCGCGAGGTGCGGGAATTCCGCTTCCAGGATCGGCAGGAAGCGGTCACGCACGCCGCCGTAGAGGCGGAGCGCTCCCGCGTGGATGAACCTCGCGCCGGCTTCACGCGCCTCCCGAAATAGCGCTTCGAGATGAGGCCGATCATCCGTCACGCCGGGAAGCACGGGCGCTACGATCAGGCCGGCCTTGATCCCCGCGCTCGTCAGCTTGCGCAGCGCGGCGAGCCGCACCGCGGGCCGCGGTGAGCGCATCTCGAGCTTCTTGATCAGCGCCACATCCATCGTGATCAGCGAGATGTAGACCTCGAGATCCGACCGCGCCGCGAGACGGCGCAGCACGTCGAGGTCGCGGGCGACGAGCGGGCTCTTGGTGATGATGCCGACGGAGAGCCCCTCGTACCCGGCCAAACGCTCGAGAATCGCGCGCGTCACCCGGAAGCGCCGTTCGGCTGGCTGGTAGGGATCGGTGGCCGTACCGATCACAATGGCGGACGGGCGGTCCGACCGACCGGCGGACCGAAAATAGCGTCGGAGATCGGCGTCGAGCGCGCCCCGCAGGTGCTCCTTCACGAAAATGCGGCGCTCGAACGCCTCCCAGCCGTTGGGCCCGCGAAACTCGGCGAGCTCGCCGTCCGTCAGCCGGCCGACGTCATGCGCCCGCTCGACCACGTAGCGGTGGGCGTAGCGCGCGTAGCAGTAGCTGCACCCGAACTCGCACCCCACGTAAGGATTGATGGACCAGAAGTCCATGCCCGTCTGTTGCGGCGAGTTGAGCACCGACTTGGGAGCGAGGGACACGAACTTGGTGCCGCGGAGACGCTCATCCAGCACTGGAAGGGCGGTCCGGCGGACCGGCGGTCTGGCGGTCGGTAGAGGCAACTCGGGCTGCCCGCCGTCGCTCACCCGCATTTCGCCCAACCGCACTGCACGCAGACCTGGCAGCCCGCCTGGGGAACGAGCCGCGCCCCGCAATCGGGACAGGACGAGATTGGGGTCGAGGTCGCTTCCATGACCCGAATATATCCCGAAGCCCACTGTCGGCAAGCGCGGGGGTCTGCTACTGTAACCCTGTGCCAAATAACCGGATAGCTTTTCAGGGAGAACCCGGCGCCTACAGCGAAGAGGCGCTCTTCCTGATCCGCCCCGACGCCGTATCGGTCCCATGCCGCGAGTTCCGCGACGTCGCCGCCGCGGTTCTCAGCTCCGGCCGCGCCGATTTCGGACTGCTGCCGATCGAGAACTCGCTCGTGGGCTCGATCGCCACGAACTTCGATCTCATCGCCGAGTCGGGACTCTCGATCGTGGGCGAGGTGGTGAGCCCCGTGCACCATTGCCTGCTCGCGGTGCGGGGCGCGAAGCGGGACGCGCTGCGCCGGGTGTTATCGCATCCCGTGGCGCTGGCCCAATGCGAGCATTTTCTCGGCAGTCTCGCCAGCGTGGAAGTGGTCGCGTTCTACGACACCGCGGGAGCGGCCGCCGAAGTCGCCCGGCGCGAGGATCCCACCCTGGGCGCGGTCGCGGGTGCGCTCGCCGCGCGGCGCTATGGCCTCGAAATCCTGGTCGAGCGCATCGAGGACGAGCCCCACAACCAGACGCGGTTCCTGCTCGTGGCGAAAGAGCCCGCGACTCCGGCACCCGGGATTCCCGCGAAGACGACGCTGCGCCTGAGCCTGCCGCACCGGCCCGGCACCCTGGCGCACGCCCTCGCGCCCTTCGCCGAAGCGGGACTGAACCTCACGAAGCTCGAGAGTCGGCCCGATCGTGGGACGCCCTGGCAGTATCTCTTCTATCTGGATGTGGAGGGTCGCATCGCGGATCCGGCGATGCAGACGGTGCTCCTGGCGCTGCGCGCGCAGGGAGCGGAGATCAAGCTGCTCGGCGACTACCCGCGGTTCAAGCCGGCGTAGGTCGGCTTCGTCGCAGCCTTCCAGGCGAAATACACCGGCACGCCGAGCAGCACGCAGGCGAGGCCGAGCCCGCTGTAGGTCGTCTTCTCGACCAGCATCGCGAGCGCGATCGCGCCCGTCGAAATGAGATAGATGGCCGGAAGCCACGGATATCCGGGCACCCGCACCGGCCGCTCGGCATCGGGCCGTTTCACCCGCAGCACGAACAGCCCGGTCGCCGTCAGCATATAGAAGAGCAGCGCTGCGAAGATGACGAAGTCGAGCAGCTGGCTGTAGGTCCCCGAGAGACAGAGCACGCTCGTCCACACCGCCTGTACGACGAGGGCGACCGCGGGCGTCCGGAAGCGTGGATGCAGGGTGCCCGCCGACCGGAAGAACAGTCCGTCCCGCGCCATGGCGTAAAAGACGCGCGCCCCCGACAGGATCAGGCCATTGTTGCAGCCGAACGTCGAGATCATGATCGCGATCGCCATGACGTAGAGGCCCGGGCCGCCGAGGATTGCCTGCAGCGCGGCGGTGGCGACGCGGTCCTGGGGAGCGGTTGCGATGTCCCCGGCAGGCAGGACGCTCAAATAGGCGACGTTCGCGAGCAGGTACAGCACGGTGACCGTCAGCACGCCCGCCGCCATGGCGAACGGGAGATCGCGCTTCGGATCTTTGATCTCGCTCGCCGCGAATCCGACGTTGTTCCACGCGTCCATCGCGAACAGCGAGCCCACCATCGCGGCGCCAATCACGAGCAGCGAAGGGGCGAATCCCGGGGCCGGCCAGAAGGACGCGCCGAAATTCGCGCTGATCGCGGCGGCATTGCGTCCGACCGCGAGCCCGAGCACGATGAGGCCCGCGAGCGCGGCTGTCTTCACCGCGGTGAGCGTCGTCTGGATGACCGCGGCCGTGCGGACGCCGCGCACGTTGACCCAGGTGAGCACGATGACCGACGCGATCGCGAGCACGCGCTGGGGCGAGAGTCCGACGACGATGGGGCCGATCGGCTGGGGAAACCGGACCGTACCGCCGAGGAACACGTCGGGCGATAGCGCGGGGACGAGGACCCCCGTGAACCGGGCGAAGGCGACGGCGACGGCGGCGATCGTGCCCGTCTGGATGACGACGAACAGCGTCCAGCCGTAGAGATACCCGAACAGAGGCGAGATCGCCTCGCGCAGGTAGACGTACTGGCCCCCGGCGCGCGGGAACATCGCGGCGAGCTCGCCGTAGGTCAGTGCCCCCATCAGCGTCACGAGGCCCGACGCCCCCCACACGCACAGCAGCAGACCGGGAGAGTGCACGTCCCGGAGGATCTGCGCGGAGACGATGAAGATGCCCGACCCGATCATCGACCCCACGACGAGGGCCGTCGCGTCGAGGCGGGAGATCGCTTTGACGAATTCGGGCTGCGGCTGCGCTGGGGAGGCCATGAGAGCGACCTAACCTAGTCGCTCCCGGAGGGAGCCGCTATGTTGTCGGGCGTCCGTCATGGGAGAATCGCCGTGCGTCTGCTGCCCCGGGAAGAGAAGTTCTTCGATCTGTTCTGCGCCGTCGCCGACCGCAACAAGGAAGCGGCGGAGCACCTGCGCAAATTGTTCGAAGCCCCGCCCGAGCGGCGTGCGCCGCACGTCGAAGCGCTCAAACGGCTCGAGCACGAGGCCGATCAGGTCACGCACGAGGTGGTGAACCGCCTCGACCGCACGTTCATCACGCCGCTCGATCGCGAAGACATCTACAAGCTCGCGTCGAATTTGGACGACGTGATGGACGCCATGGACGGGACGTCGCGCCGCTCGCAGATATTCCACCTGGGCCCCGCGCCGGAAGGCGTGAAGCTGCTGTGCGAGGTGATCCACCGCATGGTCGCGGTACTGTCGGAAGCGGTGGCGTGCCTGAAGCAAAACAAGGACGTGATGCAGTTCTGCATCGACGCGAAGCGGCTCGAGGAGGAAGGGGACGCGCTCTATCACGATGCGCTCGGCCGCCTCTTCGCCACCGAGCGTGACGCGATCGAGCTCATCAAGTCGAAGCAGCTCTACGACGATCTCGAGCGGACGCTCGACGAGTCGGAGGACGAGGCCAACGTCCTGGAGTCCATCAGCCTGAAGCACGGCTGATGCACGCCTCCGTGACGGGGGTGATCGCGCTCATCGTCGTGGCGCTCGCCTTCGATTTCATCAACGGATTCCACGACGCGGCGAACTCGATCGCCACCGTCGTCTCGACGCGCGTCCTGTCCCCCGGGTTCGCGGTGATCTGGGCGGCCGGGTTCAACTTCATCGCCGTGTTTCTGTTCGGCACGGCGGTCGCGCGGACCATCGGCTCGGGCATGATCGACATCTCCATCGTCGACGCCGCGGTGACGCTGAGCGGCCTGATCGGCGCGATCGCCTGGGACCTGATCACGTGGTGGAGCGGCCTGCCGACGTCGTCGTCTCATGCGTTGATCGGTGCCTATGCCGGCGCCGCGGTCGCCAAGGCCGGAATCGGCGCGATCATCGCGTCCGGCTGGGTGAAAACCCTCGTCTTCATCGTCGTCGCGCCTTTTCTGGGACTCTTCCT
>JBGPIJ010000020.1:0-18988 GCA_041484865.1 Gemmatimonadota bacterium | reverse complement strand
ACAGCGTGTATTCGCCGGAGACGGGGCTCGGGCGGTTGTAGGAGGCCGTGTGCTGGGTGTGCGGTGTCCACGACCCGGTGCCGGGCGGCGGCGGTGCCGTGTGTGGGCGGCGTGCCTCGGGGTTTCACGACGGCGTGTGCGATGATCTGCACGACGTGGGTGGGCCCGTCGTGCAGCTCAGGGTGACTCCCGCGCTGCACGACGCCTTGGGCATTGATCGAGAGCCGATTCCACCGGGAGCGACCGGCACCGCGCTTCGCACCACCCCTCCTGTGTGGGGATCGGGTCTGATCGACGCGGTGCCCGATACCGAGATTCTCGCTCTCGCCGACCCCGACGATCGTGACGGCGACGGGGTCTCGGGGCGCCCCAACTGGACCGCCACGGGCAAGCTGGGGCGCTTCGGGCGCAAGGCGCAGATCGGCACCTTGTGGGACTTCGTGAGCGAAGCGTATCTCATGGAAATGGGGATCACGAACTCGGTCTTCCCCGTCGAGGAGACGGTGGCGGGCCAGCCCCTCCCGGCGGGCGTGGACGTAACCCCGGACACCGAGATGACGCATGTGGACCTGAACGCGTCTGACATCTTCTCCCGCTGGCTTGCGCCACCCGCATTCGCCGGCTCGGCCCTACTGCAGCTGCAGGGCGGCGCGATCTTCTCGCGCATCGGTTGTGCAAAGTGTCACGTGCCCGAGCTCCGAACTCGCGCGAATCCGGCGCGCGGCCTGAGCAATCAAATCGCCCGTGCGTACACCGATCTGCTGCTGCACGACATGGGTCCGAACCTGGCGGATATCTGTATGGGCCAGGCGTTGCCTTCGGAGTTTCGCACGGAGCCTCTGTGGGGACTGCGGTTCCGATCGCAGTTTCTGCACGACGGCCGCGCCAAGTCGATCGCCGCGGCAATCGAGCTGCACGCCGGAGAGGGGAACGGTGCCCGCGAGCGTTACCTCGCGCTCTCGGACAAGGAGCGAGCGACTCTGCTCATGTTTCTCGGGGACCTGTGAGCGGCGTGAACAACAACCATCGCTGAGACGCGCTTCGGCGTTCTTCCACAAACCGTCGCAGCAGTCGCGCGATTGCGATCCACAGTCCCGAGCTCAACTCGGGGGGCAGGTCGTTCAGCGTCCGGTGCCGAGGCGCGTATGCCTCCACATCGTGCGTCGCCGCGAAGCGGCGTCGCAGCTCCTCCGACGTGCCCGGCACCTGGCGGTCATGGGTCTCGATGATCACCGTGGCGTGCGACAGGCGTGCGACGGTCGCGACGTCGAACAGTGACAGTTCGTTCCCCTCGATGTCGGCCACCACCAGCACCGGCGGCACCGCCACCGCCAGGGCGTCGCGGAGGCCGTCGACCGTGCAGGTGCCCTGAACCTGCACGCGATCCGCCACTCCGTTCGCCGCAGCCGTCACCCCGATACGCTCGCGTTGATCTTCTAGCGTTTCGAATGCCAATACCCGCGCGTCGGGATAGCGGCGCGCCAAGCCGACCGCGTAGTAGCCTCCCGCGGCTCCGATGTTGAGGATGGTCCGGAACCGAACGGCGGTGAGGCGCTCGATTGCCCCCCGCAGCTCGATTTCGAACGCCCCCAACAACATGTGCAGCTGCATCGAGGCGTGGCCGAAGTCGGGCATCACCATTCCCCGGAACGGTCCATCGTAGACTCGATTGCCCGAGCGGGTACGCAGTATGCGCGCGAGCACATCACGCGCGGGCTTCACGAGACGACGGGCCCATCCGCGGGGACGAAGGCGGACGTGCATCGCGGGGATGCGAGCGCGCACAACGCGCTGGATGGTGCGGAGGACCCGGCGCCACCGGGCTCCGATGGCGACGCTCGAGGAGGCGAGATGCGTGCCTTCGTGCGGCCACAAGAGCCACGCCAGCGCGGCGAACGCTTCCCGAGATGATGCGATCCACACGAACCGCTCGCGCAGGCCGGGAAACGGATGCAGCTGTTGCGCCGACGCGGGGGCTGTGTGCTCCACGAGCCGACGGAGCCGGTGGGGAGATGCGTCTCCTGCCGTCCGGAGAACGAGCGGGTCGATCGACCCGGGGACGAGACGCTCTGTCAGAGCGAGCGCTGGAAACACGAACCGGCCCGAGTGCGTCCGCGTGATCAGTTCGTCGAACGCCCGCCAACGCTCCGGGCTTCCCGCAAAATCGCGCCGCGCAACCAGGACCAGTTCCACGAGTCGCACCTGGGTAATGCCATAGAAATGGCGCGACGTATGGAGGGCCAGGTAAGCCAGCAAGAGCGGCTGCGAGAGGACGCGGACGGGGCGCGAGAACTCGTGCCACACCTCCGCCGTCCCAACGTCCGGAGTCCCCAGTGTGGTACTCAGCCCGGCGTATGGAGAGCGCTCGAGGGTTCGATGCAGATCGATCGACCAGGCGCTGTCGGCGTGAGTGAAATCGAGCGAATGCACGACGCGCGCGTCCGGCAAGCTCCACGAGCCTTGTTCCGGATCGTCGATCTCCTTCGATTCTCGGAATCCCATGGTGCGCAGCACCTCTTGGGCGGGCTGCCAGTCTTCCGGCCGGACGAGCAGATCCACGTCGCTCGTGATTCTGGTGCCGGGATCGGGGAAGTACGCGTAGCGGGTATGGGTACCCTTGAGCACCAGCACTTCGAGCCCGCGGTCGGCGAGCGGGACGAGTACGCGCTCGAGCTGCGTGCGAAGTTGGCCGGCCCGACGGCGCCCGTGCTCGAGTTGAGTCGCCAGCAGTTCACGGACCTCGGGCTCGGCGCGCACGGCGCCCGTTTCGCACCAATACCCCACGAGTGCGCCGACGCCCGCCAGGCTCGCGGCGACTCCAAGAGCCCGCACCGACACCTTCGGGGGACGGTGCAGCTCGATCGGGTTCGGCGATCCGCTCAGCACAGCCGCTGCGACCCGCGCCAGCTCGGCTTCGGCGGCGCGGAATTCGACAACGGGAATGTCCGGCCAGAGGTCGCGGGCGTGGTGGCTCGTGTGGAACCGTGCAAGCCGAGCGGCGATGCCGGCTTGCGAGTCGACGATGCTACTCAACGCCACGGGATTGGTTCGCGCCGTAGCCCAGGTGCTCGAGCGTGGATCCGATCACGCGGTCGAGCTCGGCGAGCTGGTGCGCATCGAAGGCGGTGCGCCATTTTCCGATGGACTCGCGATGGACCGGCTTCCAGACCCCCTGGAGGCCGGGATACCGTTCCACGTCGCCAAGCTTCTGGCCGAGCTCGTGATAGCGGAGCATGCGCTGGTCCGGCGAAACGCCCAGGAATGACGTGATCTGCTGGAGCGTCGCGTTCGGGTGTCGCGCGAGATCTTCATAACGCACTTCGAGGTACTGGGCTGGATGATGCGCTCCGAACGCCTGAGCTATGCAGACGGTACGGACCCACCAGTGGGCAAAGTACGTCAGACCGGCCTGGGACTCCCTCATGAAGGATTGAACCACGTCCCGCCCGTCACGCACCAGGTGCACCACCTGCAAATCGGGGAATAGTGCTCGTAACGTCGGCAGCATGACCGTGTTGGGGGGAGTCTTGTCGCCCCACCTCGTGGCTGACGGCTTGTGCACACGGCCATGCGCTCGGTACAGCGCGTCCAACACCGCCGCGAGGTTACGCGCGCTTCGCGGTGACGCTTTCAGCTCCCGAAACAGGGGGCCGAGCGAGAGCTCCCACCGCTCCCAGGTGGCGTGAAATTCGAGCTCGGCGAGCACGATCCGCAGCACCACGCTCCACGGCAGCCGTGAATAGCGGCGGTAATCCCGCACGAGCGACTCGAGCGGGTTCTCGGGCGGGATGTGCAGGTCGGGGTGTGCTTCCAACATGGCCCGGAGCAGGGTCGTGCCGGAGCGTCCCGATCCCACGATGAAGAACGGCCGGTATCGTTCCTTGCCGCGGAGCGGGCGTCCCCCAAGCGCCACGGGAAGGTGCAGCAGCAATCGTCGTACTTTCCCGATACTCATAACCTTGATTTGGAAAGCGCGGCTGTCGAAGTATCTGTACGCATGTTAACCCTCTCCCAGGTCACCAGCAATTTCCTGGTGCAGCTGAACCGCGCGACCGATCGTACGTTCGCGCTGCCGATCCTCGTGTTCTACCCGACGGCGCGCTGCAATTCGCGCTGCGTCTCCTGCGACTGGTGGAAGTCGGACGGCGCCGGCGATCTGTCGCTCGACGAGATTCGCAGGCTGGCCGACGAGCTCCCGGCACTCAGAACCCGACTCGTAACGTTTTCGGGGGGCGAGCCGACGCTGCGACGGGAGGTGTACGACATCGCTGCGCTGTTTCGGGCCCGCGGAGCGAAGCTGCACCTTCTGACGAGCGGCCTGTTTCTCGAGCGCGATGTCGCGGCGGTGGTGGAGCACTTCCGCGAGGTCACCATTTCGCTGGACGGGGTGACGCCCGAGCAGTACGCGCGCATTCGCGGCGTCAACGGGCTGCCGGTGATCGAGCGCGGTGTGCGCGCGCTGAAGCGTCTCTCCCCCGGGACTCGGGTGCGGGCGCGGAGCACGCTGCACCGCCACAATTTCACCGAACTGCCGCGCTTCATCGACATGGCGCACGCCATGGGGCTCGATGGGATCTCGTTTCTCGCTGCCGACGTGACCAGCGACGCTTTCGGGCGAACGTCCCCTGCGACGGGCAATGGAGGAGCGTCCGCGATGCGCGGCCTGCTCCTCGAGGGGGAGGAAACGGCCGAGTTCGCGCGAGTGGTCGAGGATACCCTCCGCTCGCACGCGGCGGACTTCCGGTCCCGCTTCGTTGCGGAGCCGCCGGAGAAGCTGCGGCGCCTGCCGCAGTACTATGCGGCCCAGCAGGGACTCGGCGCGTTTCCGCCGGTGCAGTGCAACGCTCCCTGGGCGAGCGCAGTCGTTGAGGCGGACGGCTCGGTGCGGCCGTGCTACTTCCACCGGGTGGTCGGCAACATTCGCGACAAGAGTCTGGGCGAGATCATGGCGCAGGAGATGGTGGCGTTCCGAGCTGGGTTGAGTGTGGCGCGCGACGCAACCTGTCGTCGCTGTGTCTGTACGCTGCAGGTCGGGATGCGGTCACGGCTGTGAGGCGCGCCTTGTACCGCTGGCTGTGGCGCCTGCGGCGGCCGCTTGCGAACGGCGGCGACGCGGAGCTGCGGGTCAGCGGAGTGAACGGCACCCGTATCATCGTACTCCCCGGGGTTTTCGACGGGGTCCGCTTGCGAACCGGCGCGTTTCTCGCATCTGTCCTCGACGCCCGGACCTGTCCGGCCGGCGCTCGGGTACTCGACCTTGGGACCGGGTCTGGTCTCGGTGCGGTCGTCGCCGCGCGCTGCGGTGCGCGCGTGATCGCGACGGACGTGAACCCGGACGCGGCCCGGTGCGCCCAGGTCAACGCGCTGGCGCACCATCTCGAGCAGCAGATCGAGACACGGGTGGGCGATCTATTCGAGCCGGTGCCGGGCGAGCGGTTCGACTTGATCCTGTTCAATCCGCCGTATTATCGCGGCCAGCCAGGGGACCTCGCCGATCATGCATGGCGCAGCCCCGACGTGTTCGATCGCTTCCTGCGGGAGTTGTCGCCGCACCTGGCGCCGGGCGGCCGCGCTTTCGTCGTGCTCTCGACCGACGGCGATATCGCCGGCGCGCTTGGCAGCACCCCCGGGCTCACGGTCCGTCCCGTCCGCGAGCGCGACTTGCGGAACGAGAAGCTGACCGTGTACGAGCTGCGGGTGGCGGTATGAAGCCGCGAATCGTCCTGTACAACCCCCGGAGCAACGGGTCCGGGAAGCGGATCCTACCGATGTCCTTGCTCGCACTCGGCGCGGTGCTCGAGGGGAAATACGAATACGCGCTCGTGGACGGCAACAGCGAGCGGGACGCGCTGGAGGCGCTCCGGCGGGCGGTGCGCGCGGGCGCGAATCTCCTGGCTGTCACGGTGATGCCCGGACCGCAGCTCGCGCAGGCCGTGCCGCATTCACGCGCTCTGAAGCGCGAATTCCCGCACATCACGATCGTGTGGGGCGGCTATTTCCCCACCCAGCACGCCGAGGCGATTCTCCGAGACCCGGCGATCGATTTCGCGGTGCGCGGGCACGGCGAGCTCGTGTTCCTGAATCTGCTCGACGCGATGTCCGACGGCGTCGATCACCGGACGGTCGAGGGGTTGGCCTTTCGGGAGAACGGCGGGATCGTGCAGAATCCGCTCGCGCCGATCCCGCACCCCGAGCAGTTGCCGTCGTTCCCTTACCATCGCATCGACATCGCGCGCTACATCCGTCCGACCTTTCTCGGCTCGCGCACGCTGCCGCACCATTCGAGCTACGGCTGTCCGTTCTTCTGCAACTTCTGCGCTGTGGTGAACATGGTGAACGGGCGCTGGCTGCCGCAGTCGGCGGGGCGGGTGGCCGAAGTGGCGGCGATGTACGCCCGCGAGTGGGGCGTCAACGCGATCGAGCTCTACGACAACAACTTTTTCACACACGAGGCACGGACGGCCGAGTTCGCCGAGCGCATCAGGCCGCTCGGCCTCGCCTGGTGGGGCGAGGCCCGGGTCGATACGCTGCTCAAGTACTCCGACACGACCTGGCGCCTGATGCGGGATGCCGGTCTCAAGATGGTGTTTATGGGCGCGGAATCGGGGTCGCTCGAAACGCTGAAGCGGATGGACAAGGGCGGTACGATGTCGCCCGACAAGACGCTCGAGATGGCGCGCAAGATGAAGGATTACGGCATCGTGCCCGAGTTTTCGTTCGTGCTCGGTAATCCGCCCGACCCCGAAGCCGACGTGCGCCAGACGATCGAGTTCATCCGTCGCGTCAAGCAGACCAATCCGCGGAGCGAGATCGTCATGTACAACTACACGCCCGTGCCGCTCGCGGGCGACCTGTACGACGCGGCGCAGGCGGAAGGCTTTCATTTTCCCGAGACGCTGGACGAGTGGATCAACGACACGTGGCAGCAGTTTTCCCAGCGTTACAGCGACGTGATGCCGTGGCTCAACGCGACACTGCGGCGACGGGTGCGCGATTTCGAGCGCGTGCTGAACGCGTACTATCCGACCTCGACGGACGCGCGCCTCACGGGCGCCCGGCGCGTGCTGCTGCGTGGTGCGAGCGCGTGGCGGTACCGGGCGCGCATATATGATTTCCCGCTCGAGCTGCGCGCGTTGCAGAAACTCGTGCGCTATCAACGACCCGAGACGAGTGGCTTTTGACGGGGGCTTCCGCCGTTCGCCTTCCGAACTTCTTTGTCGCGGGCGCACCCAAGGCCGGCACGACGTCGCTGTATTTCTACCTGGATCAGCATCCCCAGGTGTACATGAGCGCCATCAAGGAGCCGGGGTTCTTCGGCGCGGCCGATCTCCAGTCGGCTCCGTACCGTGACCAGGTGCTCCGCTACCTCGAGCGGCACCGTACGATCATCCGGAACTATCTCGACGGGCCTCAGACGCAGTACGCACAGTACGCCATCCTGGAGTGGGAGGACTACCTCACGCTGTTCCGCGACGCTCGGGATGAGACGGCAGTCGGCGAGGCGAGCGTGGATTACTTCTGGCAACCGAGCGCGGCGCGCGCCATTCGGGCGAAGGTGCCGGACGCCCGCCTCATCTTCGTGCTGCGGGACCCCGCGGAGCTCCTCCTGAGCCGGTACGTGGCCAGTCTCTGGCGCAATCCGCGCTCCACGTTCCGGGAGTGGTTCCTGGCCGCGCAGGCCTCACCCAACCCATGGTTCGTCCCGTTGGGGCCGGGCCGGTACGCCACGAACCTGCAGCGTTTCTTCGACGCCTTCGGGCGAGATCAGATCCGCATCCACCTCTACGAAGACTATCGGCGCGAGCCCCGGAGCGTGCTGCGGGATGTCTTCGCATTTCTTGGCGTCGATCCTGACTATCCCGTCGACCTCTCGCGCCGGCACAATGAAACGCTCGTGCCTCGCTTCCCGCTGTTGCACACCCTGCGCCGGCGGATTTTCGGCGGCGGGCCCGTCACGGGCTGGTTGCCGCCGGGAGTGCGCCGCCTCGTCCGGGGGGCGTACAATCGTCCGCGAGGTGTCGTCGCGATGGACGCAGACGATCACCGCATGGTGGCGGACTACTATCGCGCCGAGATCCTCCGCGCGGCCGACCTCATCGGCCGCGACCTGTCCGCCTGGCTACGCTGAGCCGACCGGGTTGGGGGGGCGAGGAGGCGTCCCTCCGCGTAGCACGACATATCGATAGTACGGGCCGGACACGTGAAACATCTGCAGCCCATCGTTCCAACGCGCTTCATGGACGACTTCGGTGACGAACAGCGTGTGCGAGCCGACGACGTGCAGCTGCCGCACCTCGACGTCACGCACTCTCAGAGCGTCGCGGAACACGGGTAGATGGTGAGCCGGAGAGGGCCGGGTCTCGAACGGCAGGGCGTTCCAGTCGATGTGTTCTTTGTTGTGGTGTTCGCCGAGCCGGTAGGCCACGGCTGAGCATTCGAGGGGGACGTCGGCGAGCGCCATCCGCCGTGAGGCGGCCATGAGCCGCACGGCCGGGCTGGCATTGCGCAACGCCAGCAAAAAGTATGGACTGTCCGTCGGGCCGATGAGATCCATGGGGAACAGATTGCTCGCGTGCCCGTGTTGAACGCTGACGAGCACGACCGGACGAGGACAGATGTACAGGGCTTGCAACGCCTTGAGATCTCGCGGCTCCATCTGGAAGGCTTCTGGGCGCCGTCGCCTCCACTGGGATCGGGCGTGGTGGAGAGCGAAAATGGTTGCCGCCCCCGCGGGCATGCAGAAATCTCTGTGCTCGGTGACTGCGAGGAGTTGGAGTGTGGCGCCGTCGGCCTCGAGGCTCTGTTCATGACGCAAGCCCAGTTCTGCGAGCGGCCGCGTGGGATCGCTCTCCGTTGAGAGTCTGAGTCGCAACAGACGCTCCCCGCGGATCGCCGCGGCGGCTGGGGGGGGGAGGGTGAAGGCGACCGTGAGTGGCCGCAACCCGGCCACCACATGGTTCCTCGTTACGTCGATCGGTCCGCCGGGACCGTGAAGCGTAACGCGGATCTGCCGTTGAGGATCGCGTTCGCCGATCGCGACGAAGCGTGGGACTCGACCGGCCCACAGCAAGAACCGATGCATCGCCGCCGAGGTCATGTCCGGCGAAACGTAAGAAAAACGAACATGCCGCAAGAGCGCAGCGGGAACGTTTTCCAAAACCGCGCCTCGATGCGCTCCGCCACGGTTCGCGGGCAATCCCAGTTCGGTGTACCGCGCCCCCGCCGCACGAGAGCGCCGACCGACGCTTTGCTGCACAAGTGAAAACCAGGGCGCGCTGCTGCTACGAGCGAAGCAAGGAAATGGCGGTACGTGCTGCCTCCAGGACCAGGCCTGATCAGCGCTCATTGCCGGGCGGAGCGGGCAAACGCTGCCCACCACCACCCCTGTCTCATATCCTTGTAGAAGAAGGGGTTGAGAACGCTGACGATGAGAGGGGCGCCTGGCGCGAGCAATGGGGCGATTGCGCCGAAGAAGTCCCGGGGGTGAGCAAGCCCGTTGAGAACGGCAAAGTTGGAGACGGCCGCGTCGGGTCGCGGGTAACAACCAATGGCTGCGGAAAAGCTGCTGAACGGCCCGCATACCGGCACGATCTGTCCGCGGGCAACCTCGGGAGCACACCGTCGGTGTAGTCGATCCAACATCCCGGCCGAGATGTCGTACGCCAGCACGCGATATCCCCGCTGCGCGTACCAGGACGCGTCGAGGCCCGTGCCGCATCCAAAATCCAGCAAGAGGCTGCCGGTCGGGATCGTTTGCAAGACGAGGTCTTGAAAGGCGCGCCGCGTCCAGACGTTTATGGGCGGCGTCGTGACCAGATCGTCGTATTCGGGTGCGAGCCGGTCGTAGGCCGCCGCCGCGTCGCTTTCTCTTGAGTCAATCACCAGCGGCTCGCGTGACAAGGAACGAAGCAGAGCAAGAGCGCGTTCATCGGCCGCGACCCGTCGGCTTGGCTCGGGTGACCAGCTCTTCGGCGATCGACTCGAACCGGCGCGCGGTCCAATCCGCGTCGCAGGCGAGCGCCCGGCGCTGCGCCTCCCGCGCGAGCGCCAGTCGGCGCGGCTCGTCTGCCAGTAACGACGCGGTCTCGCGCGCAAACGCCTCGGCGTCCCGCAGCGCCACCGCTATCGCCGCATCCGGCGCCCAATCTACGACGTGGCCGACGGCCGTGCCGACGGTGGGCACGCCCACAACCGCGGCCTCGAGCACGACGAGCGGACCCCCTTCGTAGCGTGAAGAGTGCCACAGGATATCCGACTGCGCGACGAGCGGGTACAGCCGGTCGTGAGAGAGACGTCCGTGAAAGCGGACCCGGTCGCCGAGACCCAGCTGTTGAGCCAGCGCTTGCACGGCGCCCCCGAGCGTGTCACGTCCGGCGATGTCGAGCTGGAAGTCGACGCCCCGTTCGGCAAGTCGGCGCGCGGCTTCGAGCAGCGTGGGTTGGTCCTTGACCGGATTGAGATCCGCGACGTGTAGCAGACGCGCCGTCGCCCCGGGCTGACGCCGGCGGGGCGGTATCGGGGGCCAGCGTTGCAGGTCCACGCCGAGGGGGACGCACTCGCCCGAGAGCCCCCGCGCGCGGAGCGCCTCGATCATCGGCGTGCTAGCCGCCGTGATTCGCGACGCGCCCCACAGGGCAAGGCCGACCGAGCGCCTGCCGAGCCACGTCCGCAGACCGCCGGCGCGAATGTCGGGCATCGCGACGAGCTCGGTCCCTGCGACGTGCACGACTACCGGACGGCGGAGCAGCCGTCCGGCGAGTGCGGCGATCGCACCTGGTGGAGTCGCCCAGAACGCGTGCAAGACGTCGAATCGGCCGCGCCGATGCTCGGCGGCGATCGCGGCGAGTGCACGGAGCCGCATCGGTCGCGCGCCGCAGTGCTCGACCGTCGCGCCGAACAGGCGATACGCGGGGCGGGGCGCGCCGTGCATGGAAAACACGTGCACGTCGTGCTGGCGCGCCAGTCGTTCGATCAGCCAGTGTAGACAGGGGATCTCTCCCTCTTCCGGGACGCGCGACACGCCGCCGGGAACCAGCAACCCGATCTTCACCCGGCGCGTGACGATTCGCGAAGTCCCTGGCGGGCCCGAAGCCCCACGAGATAGGCGAGCGGGTCCGTGAGAGGTCGGGCGCGGACTCCGCGGAACGAGCGATCACGGTCTCCGGTGGGCGTGTGGATGCGACGATAGGCCGCGGCGTCCATTTCCCAGAACTCCTCCGCCAGTCCCTCGATCCCATGGAAGCACCCGCCATAGCGCTTCATGCGGAAACAGCGTTCGATGCTGCCGAGTTGCGTCACGTAGCCGCGCATCGCCTGCCGGAGCTCGTCCTCCACGGACGCGATCGGTGTCACCAGGTTCACGAGCACCGGTGTCAGCGGGACGTGCAGCTGGTAGACGCGGATCCGCGCGCGCGCGCCCCCGATGGCCTCCGCGACACAGCGCGCTACCCGGATGTGCTCGGGATGAAAGTCCACTCGCGACGGCGCGTAGATGATCTCGGGCGAACGATCGCGCAGTAAGTCGCGGAGTCGCCGCACGAGGTCCGGCTCCTCCCACTCCCGCTCCCGAAGGCCGAGCCAATGCGCGGTCGCGAGTCCCAACAGGGGGGCAACCAACGCGGCTTCCCGCCGGCGCTGCTGCGCCATGGCCTCAGGGGCGAGCCCGCCCGCTCGGGACGCGCGGCCGTCGGTCACATAAACGATTTGTACATCGTCTCGAGCGCGCCGGTGCAGCAGCAGCGTCCCCCCGCACCCGACCTCATCGTCGGGATGCGCCGCGATGACGAGCACGCGCTGGCCCCCCGCCGAGCGCCAGAGGGAGGGCCGCGACCGGGTCCACCGGCCGGCGACGCGAGCGGCCGCGCACCACGGGGCGGTGATGCTAGTGGCCTGTTTCTGACGGTCCGACAGGATTGGTCATGACCTCTCGGGGCGCGTGTGCCCGACGGGGCTTCCCGATGACGCCGCAGCAGCGGGAACAGGCGGGCAACGTGCCGCCCGCCCCGCGCAGCGTCTGGCGAAACGCCCGGAAGCGATCATTGTTCCACAGCTCGGGCAGCGGAGAGGTCCGGATGTTGCCGATGGGGAAGTTGTAGCAGCGGCCGTGAGCGGGAATGACCGCGCCGTCGGTCTTGATCATCATCATCTTCCACGGATCGGTGCATTGGCGACCGCCCACGAACGTCTGGGGCTCGCGGTAGAAGGTCTCCAGGCCATCGCGATTCTTGAAATCCGGGGTGATCGTCAGGACGGGGACGGCGGAGCCGAGCGAGCGGACATAGGCGCGCACGCGCTCCAGTTCGGCCCAGATCACGTCAACGTCGAAGGTCGCTGGGTCCATAACGCCCAGGTTGGAGCGCAGCACGGCCAGGTCGCCCCCGTAGCTCGCATTATGTGCCTGGGCCATGCCCTCCGTGATGAAGTTGAGCTGGGAGATGTTGACGCTGGCGGGTTGCAGCGGGTGGACGGCCTGGATGAACTCCAATATGTGGCTCGCGTTCTCGTCGGTCACGGTGAAGGAGAAGCGCATCACCGGGTACCGCCGCTTGAGCCGGGCCTTGGTGGCGTTGACCAGTTCCGCGCCACGGTACAGCTTCTCGAACGACTCGCGCCCGCCACGGATGCGGTTGTGGACAGCGGCCGGTCCGTCCACGGAGAGAGTAATCTCGTGCACGCCGGTCTCGACCAGAGCGTCCGCCAGTCGGGGCAGCGTGCTGCCGTTGGTCGTGATCGCGCAGTGGAAGCCCTGACTCACAATGGCGCGCGTGAAGGCCACGATCTGTGGATGAATAAGGGGCTCGGTGAAGGCCAGCCCGACGCGCGGGCGTGGTCGGAAGGCACGGGCCTGACGCAGAATCTCGTTCAGTAGATCCAGCGTCATGTTGTGCGGGTTGTCTCCGATCAAGTTGGCCCAGAACACCGTGTCGCTCTCGCCCAGACCGACGTCGCACATCTTGCAGTGCAGGTTGCAGACGTTGTTGATCCCCAGGATCAGCCACTCCGGCGATTGCCGACAGCGACCGTCGGCGCGGGCGCAGTCGTCACCGCGGAGGCGGGTGATCAGGCGGCGCGACAGGCGGTCTACGTGGTCGCGGTCCAGCCGCTTCAGTAGTGTGGGCAACACGTGGAAGGGGAATGGCAATCGCATGGGTGTCATGAACCGACCTTGGACGGAAGCTGGGAACGCCCCCTCCCAAGCGCAAGGCGCTTCAACGGCTGCCTAGATGACGTCGAAATCGCCGCCGGCGAGCCACCAGCGGGCCGGATCGGCGAGCAGCGTTGCGGGAAGCGTCGCATCCAGGCGAATGACCTCTAGCCGGTACGCACCCGGACTAAACAGAAATCCGGCCCGGCGCAGTTCACGATCTACGTCGCTTCCGGGAACCGCGAGGGTCACTACACTGTCCGCATCCTCTTCCAGGGACCGGGCCACGATGTCCCGGACGAGCGCGCGCACGGCGGTCCGGTCGCTCGGCGCGAAGATTTCGGCGACGTGGACGACGGTCCGTCCCTCCTTCCGCGCGACGCGGTAGGCCGCGTATCCAGTCGGCTTCCCTGTGCGCTCCGCCAGCGTGAGACGATAGTCGCCGGAGGGGTGGTCGGCGTACCGCCACGCGACCCAGGCGCGGTCACGCACGAGTGACGTCTGGAGGTGCCGCGCTCCCCGCTCCCACACGGCGTCAATCTCGGGGCTCGGGCCCGCGAGCGGTCGCACCGTGATCTCCGGTGGGAGCGCACGGTCCCAGATGCGGTTCCACAGGTCGCCCGCGGCCCGAAGTTCGGCAAACGCTCCAACGCCGATCTTGCGCGCCAGCAAACGTTCCGGCCGGAGCGGGCGGATCCGCCAGCGCAGCGGGAAATACCGCTCGTAGCCGAGCGCGGCGGCCCGGCTCCCCCATCGGGGGTCGTTGGCAAGCCCCAGGACGAGCGCGATTCCAGCATCCCGCCAGGAGTCGAAGAGCCGTCGTGCGGTGTCCGTGAACACGCCGCAACGCCGGAACTCGGGCGCGGTGACCACGTCCGCTCCCACCATCACCGTGCGGCGCGCACCCAGAACGAGGGCGGGGCAGGGAATACCGATGAATTGAAAGATCGGTCGATCGTCGGCCCCCACGGCGACGGCTACATTCTCGGTGGACGCCGGACGGCCCTTGGCCTTCCAGCGCCACGCCGCCTCGGTCAGCGGTCGGCCAAACGCTTCGGTCCAGAGCTCCACGAGCGCCCGCTCGTCTCCGGGCCGATAGGGTCGGACCCGCCACGGCGCCTGGGTCAGAGCGATCTCACGAGCGCGTCGTAGGCCGCGCAGAGCTGCTGGCCCATCGCGTCGAACGACAGCTCACGCTCGAAGTGCTCGCGCGCCTGGTCGCGCAGGCCACGGCGATCCCGCGCGCTCCAGTCGCCGATCGCCGCCGCGAAGGCGACGGGATCGGCGACGGGGCAGAGGGCGCCGAACCGTCCGTCGCGCGTGATGCGCCGAAACGACGGAATGTCGGTAACGAGCGGCGTCGTGCCGCAGGCGAGCGCTTCGATCACGGCAGCGCTGCACGACTCGACGTGGCTCGCCTGGATCAAGAAATCGGCCGCGCGGAAGTGCGACTCGATGTCCGCATGGGGAAGCTCGTCGAGCAATCGCACCCGATCAGCGAGGCGTGCATCGCTCGTGATGCGCGCGCGGACGGCGTCGAGCAAGGGTGCCGCTCGAAAGCTCATGTACAGCCGGAGCCCGGGGAGCGCGGCGCCGAGCTGCGCCACGGCTTCGAGTACGGTGAGGGGATCCTTGTTGGCGTCCAGGTTGCCGGCCCAGAACAGGCAGGGATCGCCTTGCATCCGTGTGGCTCGCCGAGCGGCGTCCTGGTCGCCCGGAGTGAACGAATTCGAGACCTCGACGACTTCGAAAATCGGCAGATCGCGGCGCAGCACCCCCGCTCGGACGAACGGCTCTGCTTGCTGCCGCGCCGTGAACGCCACCCCGGCGAGCGGCGCGAACCCGTGCCTGAGCCACCAACGGCGCCACCCGGCGGGGCAGCGGGTCCCATGGTCCTGTGCGAGGATGGGCACGCCCGGCAGCGCGGCTGCTAGGCGTCGCACCTGCCGGGGAAACACGAGGCCCTCGAAGTGGACGACATCGGGCGACCACGCGGCGACCCGCTCGAGCAGCCGGTGGGGGCGCATAAAGGAGCACGGGACACCGTGGATGTCCCGCTCACTTTCTTCCCACGCGGCCTGAACGATTGCGACGCAGGCTCCCGCGCGGCGCGCCGCCGCCGCGGCCCTGCCAAAGCCCTGCCATGCGCTCCCGAGCAGAGCGTCAGGCCCTCGGCCCTTTGGGTCGAGGTGCATGCCGGCCACGACGATCTGCGGTGGGGATCGAGGAGCGCGCTTCACCGTCCGAAGATTCACAGGTTCGGCGGCCGTCGTCAAACGGAACTCGTAAGCCGCGTGTAACATCGGGGCGACTTGCGCGTATCGGGATGGGGGTTGTCGAGCCTCGACGGAGGTCACTATCGTTAACGCGACATCGAGCAGAAATCGCCGTCGCTCGTTCGGCCCTCTGATACAGGGAACCGCCACGCTCCGCGACCAGAACACCCAACGGCATCTTGAGACTCGGTACGTTCTTCCGCGCGACGCCCTGCGGCTGCGGACGAACGATCCTCGCATTCTCGATTTGGCGGCCCGTCTGTGGGAACGCGCGCCGGCGGGCGCAGACGGGTCACTCACGCCGATCACGCTCGACGTTCAGGTCGCAGGTTCCGCTCGACGCGTTCCGCCTTCCGGGCCGCTTGTGGAGCGTTGGAATGTCGGGAGCGAGGACGCAGAGCTCCGCCTCTCGGACCAGCTCCATGCCCATATCGACTGTGCGGGAGGGCGCGCTACGGCGCGGGTTTCGACTCGCCTGCTTGCGGAGCGTCCGGCCCTCGTCGCCCGTCTGGCGCTCGAGACCCCGGCAGGGGCGATGCTCGCCCGGCGAGGCTACGCGGTACTGCACGCGGGCGCCGTGGCGGGGCCCAAAGGGCTGGCGGTCGTGATCCGGGGCGCACCCGGAGCCGGAAAATCCACGCTCGTGGCGGCCGCCCACCGGGCCGGCTTCGGCGTGCTGTGCGACGAGGCCGTGCTGGTAGCCCGAGACGACTCCGACGAGATCCTCTCCGCCGTGCGCGACCTGAGTGTGCTGCCGGACACGGCCCGCCTGCTCGGCCTCAACGAGATCATCACGCAGGAGCCCGACGCGACGGGAGAGAAGCTGCGGGTGGACCTGTTCTCCTCGTCGGCGCCGGCCGTGCGCCACGCGCGCCGAGTGGCGACGGTCGTGCTCGGCCCACGCGACGGCGGGCACGCGCGCCTCGAGCCGCTCGAGCCGGAGGTCTTCCTCCAGGAGTTCCGTCGGGGAGCCATTGAGCAAGAACGCTGGAGCGGGACGCCCGACGACATCGCACACCGCTGGTCGCGAAGCGGCGCCTACCGCCTGAGCGGGGCGGAAGATCTCGAGGGGGCCGTGGATCTGTTGGGCGGGCTCGTGAATGCGTGCCGAGCGTGACCCGCGCGTCGGTCGGAGTCCGATGAAACGCCCGTCGGTTCTGCTGACGCACTCATACTACCTGCGGTACGACCCCAAGCAGTGGCGGAAGATGAAGCCATACGCCCCGCTCTCGACCCTGATTGCCGCGGGGCTGTTGCGACGGGAGCGTCACCCATTCGCGTTCTTCGATGCCATGCTTTCGGCAGGGGTGGATGAGTACCGGGACGTGTTGCGTGCCGCCCGTCCGCGCGTGGTCGCCATTCTCGAGGACAATTTCAACTTCCTCACGAAGATGTGCACGACGCGCATGCGGGAAGCGGCGTTCGAGATGATTTCGGCCGCGAAGTCGGCCGGCGCACGCGTGGTGGTCAACGGCTCCGACGCGACCGATCAGACGACGGCCTATCTGGACGTGGGTGCGGACGCGGTCATCGTGGGCGAGCCTGAGGGGACGCTGCTCGATCTGCTCGGCAGGTGGAGCCGGGATCCGACCTCCGATCTTCGCCGCGTTCCGGGGCTCGCTCTCGCGGGAGACCCGGGCGCGCGGTCCGCCGTACACCGCACCATCCCGCGCCGATCAGTCGACGATCTCGATGCGCTGCCGCTCCCCGCGTGGGATCTGATCGACGTCGAGCAATATCGCGTTGCCTGGACTGCCGCCCACGGCCGACTGTCGTGGAACGTGTACACGTCCCGAGGCTGCCCCTTCGGGTGCAACTGGTGCGCCAAGCCCGTGTTCGGGAGACGGTACACGCAACGGAGCCCCGGCAACGTCGCGGACGAGCTCGCCGCGCTCGCGCGGGCGGCGGGGCCGGATCACCTCTGGTTCGCGGACGACATCTTCGGGCTCACCCCTCGATGGATCGAAGCCTTTGCTCGCGAGGTGCGGTCGCGCGCCGCGGCGACCCCGTTCACGATGCAATCGCGCGCCGACCTGATGACGCCGAGCGCCGTCGAGGCGCTCGCCGAGGCACGCGGCGAAGAGGTCTGGCTCGGCGTGGAGTCAGGCGCACAGCACGTGCTCGACGCCATGGACAAGGGCATCACGCTCGACCACGTCCGAGAGGCCACCCGCCGGCTCAAGGCGCACGGGGTGCGGGCGTGTTGGTTCGTGCAGCTGGGATATCCCGGTGAGGATTGGGACGCGATACTCCGGACGCGCGATTTGATCCGCGCCGAGGCGCCGGACGATATCGGGGTGTCGGTGGCGTACCCGCTCCCCGGGACGCCGTTCTACGACCGGGTTCGTGCGGACTTGAAGGGGAAGGCGAACTGGTCGGACTCGGATGACCTGGCCATGATGTTCCGCGGGGCATACACGACCGATTTCTACCGCGAGATCCGGGACCTGCTCCACGAGGAAGTGAACGCGCGCGCCGGCGGCGGATCGCACCGCGTTCGGGCCTTCGACGACCAGTGGATGGTGTTGCAAGACCGGGAAGGCGCGAATCGCTCGAGCGAGCTCGTTCCGATGCGGCGCGCCGTGGCCGGGGACTGAGCCGTCTAGGACAGACCCGGTCTCGCCCCGAGCAGCAGCTTCTCGATAGGGAACCCGTACGCATCGCGCCGGCAGCGCCAGCGCGCCACCGCCTGGAGCGGCTTCTTCCATCCTGGCACACGGTCCCACGCCAGCCGCTCATAGAACTTGAACCGCTCGACGCGCTCGTACTTCTCGTTCGAAACCCAGGGTCCCTTCGAGCCCACGTAATCGAACGTGGCCCATTCGTCGAGTGTGCGCGGGAGCTGATAGCCGCGGGCCACCGCCTCCTGCGTGATGCTGGTGCCGGGGTAGGGCTTGAAGTAGAAGATCTGCGTTTCGAACTCCGGACTCATCCCGCGCAGCCGCTTGACGAGCGCCAGCGTTTCCGCCACGCTCGCGTCGTCCTCGTCGGGTAACCCCACGATGAACGGGAACCGCACCCTGATGCCGAGCGCGAGGCACCGCTCCGCGGTCTCGATCACCTGCTCCACCGTGATGTCCTTCTTGATGCGTTGGAGCATCGCCGGCGACCCCGATTCAACGCCCACGAGGACGCGGCGCAACCCCGATCGCTTGCACACCCGCAGCGCCTCGTCGGAGAGCCGAGAGGCCTGATCAGCCCGCATCGTCGCCGCCCAGGTAATGGGCAGCGCCCGGCTCAAAAACTCCTCGGCGATCGCGACGACCCGCGGCGCGGACGTGAAGAAGGTTTCGTCCTGGAAGTTCACGTCCCGGAACCGGTAGCGGCGCCACAACTCGGCGATTTCGGAGCCCACGCGAGCGGGCTCGAGCCCTACCCAGCGTCGCTCGTACACGAAGGGATCGGCGCAGAAGGCGCAACGGAACCGGCACCCCTGTGACGTGATATAGTCGAGCTGGACCTTGTCCTTGAGCTCGTAGTAGCGCTGTACGTCGATCAGCGTGTAGTCATGGGTAGTGATGTTGTTTTATTTCTAGTGAGCTGTAGCTAGATTGTATTCCTTATTTTT
>JBGPIJ010000019.1:0-19208 GCA_041484865.1 Gemmatimonadota bacterium | reverse complement strand
GGCGCTGCGCGCGCAGCTCGGCGTGTACGCCAATCTGCGGCCCGTCGCGATCCATCCGGGGCTCGTCGATCGCTCGCCGCTCCGCCCCGAGCGACTCCGAGGCGTCGATCTCCTCATCGTGCGCGAGCTCCTGGGCGGCCTCTATTATGGAGAGCCGCGCGGTAAGGACGCAGGAACCGCGGTCAATACCCTGAGGTATACGGTTCCCGAGATCGAGCGGGTGGCCCGCGTGGCGTTCGAGTCGGCCCGGCGCCGCCGCCGCCTGGTCACGTCGGTGGACAAGGCGAACGTTCTCGAGGTGTCGCAGCTGTGGCGCGAGACGGTGACGCGAATCGGGCGCGACTACCCCGACGTCCGGCTCGAGCATCTCTACGTAGACTACGCCGCGATGTGCCTCGTCTCCGATCCGGGCGCGCTCGACGTCGTCCTCACCGAGAACATGTTCGGGGACATTCTGAGCGACGAGGCGGCGGTGCTCGTGGGATCGCTCGGCATGCTCCCGTCGGCGTCCCTGGGTGATGGGCCGGGGCTGTTCGAGCCGATTCACGGCTCGGCGCCGACCATTGCGGGACAAGACATCGCGAACCCGATCGGAGCGATCGCGTCGGCGGCGATGCTGCTGCGTTACGGACTCAACCTCCCCGAAGCGGCGGATGCCATTGATGGGGCGATTCGTAAGACGCTCGACTCGGGGGCGCGCACCCAGGATATCGCGGGCGCGGGAGAAGCGGTTCTGAGCACGGGTGAGATGGGAACGCTCATCGCAGACTTGGTACGATAGGGTTACTCCTCAGGCGTCAGTAACCGCCCCCAGGCTCGCACTCGACACCAGCTTCGCATACTTCGCGAGCACTCCTGTCGTGTAGCGCGGCGCCGGGGGCTTCCAGCGCGTGCGCCGCCGCTCGAGCTCGCGATCATTCACGCTGAGGTGCAGCACGCGCTTCTCCGCGTCGATCGTGATGGGATCGCCTTCCTCCACGAGGGCGAGCGTCCCGCCCACCGCCGCTTCGGGCGCGACGTGGCCCACGACGAGCCCGTAGGTCCCGCCCGAGAATCGCCCGTCCGTGATGAGGCCCACCGAGTCGCCCAGCCCGGCGCCCACGAGGGCGGAGGTCGGAGAGAGCATCTCCCGCATCCCGGGGCCGCCTTTCGGGCCTTCATAGCGGATCACGACGATATCCTTGGCCTTGATCCGGCCCGCGAGAATCGCGTCGAGACACGCCTCCTCGGAATCGAACACGCGCGCTGCTCCGGACATCCGCAGCTGCTTCACACCGCTGATCTTCGCGACGCACCCCTCGGTCGCCAGATTGCCCCGCAGGATGGTGAGATGGCCTTTCGGATACAGGGGCTCGGTCCAGGGCCGGATCACGTCCTGATCGCGCCGAGGTTCGTCGGGAACGTCCCGGAGCACTTCGCCGATCGCCTGGCCGGTGATGGATAGGGCGTCACCGTCCAGCACGCCGTGGGCGAGCAGGATCTTCATCACCTGGGGAATGCCGCCCGCGCGGTGCAAGTCGGTCGCCACGAAGCGGCCGGAAGGCTTCAAGTCGCAGAGCACCGGAACGCGGATCCGGATCGTCTCGAAGTCGTCGAGCGCGAGCGGCACGCCGGCGGCGTGCGCGATGGCGAGCAGGTGGAGCACGGCGTTGGTCGAGCCGCCGATCGCCATGGCGACCGCGATGCCGTTCTCGAATGCCTTCCGGGTGAGGATCTGCCGGGGGCGCAGGTCCCGGCGCAGCGCCTCCACCAACACCTGCGCCGAGCGCGCCGCGCTGTCCGCTTTCTCGGCGTCCTCGGCGGCCATCGTGGACGAGTAGGGAAGGCTCATCCCCATCGCCTCGAAGATCGAGGACATCGTGTTTGCGGTGAACATCCCGCCGCAGGAGCCTGCGCCGGGGCACGCCCGGCGCTCGACCTCGAGCAGCTCCCCGTCGTCGATCTTGTGGGCGCTGTGCTGCCCGACCGCTTCGAAGACGCTCACCACCGTCAGATCACGCCCGCGGAGGTGCCCCGGCTTGATGGTGCCGCCGTATACGAAGATGGCAGGGATGTTCATCCGCGCGATCGCGATCATCGCGCCGGGCATGTTCTTATCACATCCGCCCACCGCCAGCAGACCGTCCATCGACTGCGCGTTGCACGCCGTCTCGATCGAGTCCGCGATCACCTCGCGGGAGACGAGCGAGTACTTCATCCCCTCGGTGCCCATCGAGATGCCGTCGCTCACGGTGATCGTGCCGAACATCTGCGGCATGGCGCCCGCGGCCTTGACGGCTGCTTCGGCCCGGCGCGCCAGGATGTCGAGCCCCATGTTGCAGGGCGTGATGGTGCTGTAGGCGTTCGCGATTCCGATGATGGGCTTATCGAAATCACGATCGCCGAACCCCACGGCGCGCAGCATGGCGCGGTTCGGCGCCCGTCGCACGCCCTGAGTGATGGTGCGGCTGCGAAGCTCGGTCATACTGTTAATTTGGCTCTCATCGTCTCCTCGAGGACTACGTGACCGGCACCACGACGCCCGAAGTTTCGATTCGTACGCGGGTGCTCCGCAAGGTGTACCCGGGCAAAGCGGGCGGGATCGTCGCGCTCGAAGGGCTCGATCTCGACGTCCCCGCCGGCGAGTTCTTCGGTTTGCTGGGCCCGAACGGCGCCGGCAAGACGACGACGATCGGCATCCTGACCACGCGCGTCCGGCCAACCGCGGGCGAAGCCTCCGTCGGGGGCGCCGACGTGGTGCGCGAGCCCGTCGCGGTGAAGCAGCGCATCGGCGTCGTGCCACAGCGACCGAATCCCGATCGCAGCCTCACGGTGCGCGAGAACCTGCTCTTCCACGGGGCGTATTTCGGAATCCCGCGGAAAGTGACGGCCGAGCGGGCGCGCACGCTACTCGAAACCCTCGGGCTGGCTGAGCGAGGGGACGCGAAGGTGGACGAGATCTCGGGCGGCCAGCAGCAGCGTCTCATGATCGCCCGGGCGCTGCTCCACGATCCCCAGGTCCTGTTCCTGGACGAGCCCAGCGTGGGCCTCGACCCCCAGGCGCGACTCGAGCTGTGGGAGATCCTGCGGCGGCTGCACGCGGAAGGTCGCACCATCGTGATGACGACGCACTATATGGAGGAAGCCGACCGGCTGTGCGAGCGGGTAGCGATCATGGATCGCGGCCGGCTGCTCGCGCTCGACAGCCCTGCCGCCCTCAAAGCTCGAGCCCCCGGGGGCACCTTGATCGAGGTGATACTGGACGAGGACGCGACGGCGTCGGCGGCCGGTGCGCGGGTTCTGCCGGGTGTGCTTCGGGTGGACGTCGAAGGAGCAGTGATGCGGGCCTACGCGGAGCGGCCGGGCGAGAGTATCGCGGGGCTCATCAAGGCAGCGGAGCAGGCGGGGCGGCGCGTGATGCACATCGCGCTGTCGCCGCCGTCGCTCGAGACACTCTTTATTTCTTTGACCGGGAGAAAACTCGATTGAACGCCATGTCGCCTCGCCCCCTGGTGCCCGCCCGGCGCGTCTTCGTCGCGCTGCTGCTGCGCGATCTGCGCGTGGCCCGCCGGGAGCTCCCCTACTTTCTCGTGCGCACCACACTGCAGCCGATCCTCTTTGTCGTCGTGTTCGGATATCTCCTCCCGAAGATGGGTTTCGTGCAGCGGGGCTACGGCTCGGCGCTCCTGCCCGGCATTCTCGCGATGAGCCTCGCGCTCTCGAGCGTGCAATCGGTGGCGCTGCCGATGGTGGCGGACTTCGGCTGGACGAAGGAGATCGAAGACCGGCTGCTCGCGCCCGCGTCCGCCCGCATGATCGCGTTCGAGAAAGTCGTGGCGGGCGTGCTCCAGGGCCTCATTGCCGTGCTGTTCGTACTGCCGATCGCCCGGCTCATCATGGGTCCGGTGGCCGGTCTCACCCTCAGCGGATTCGGCTCGGTCCTGGGAGTCACCGTGCTGGGCGCGACGGCCTTCTCGGCGTTGGGACTGCTCATGGGGACGGCAATCGATCCCCAGCAGATCGGTCTGATGTTTTCGGTCATCGTCGCCCCCATGATCTTTTTCGGGTGCGCGTACTATCCGTGGCAGGGCTTGAGCGCCGTTCCCGCGTTCAAGTACGCGGTGCTCGTGAACCCGTTGGTATACGTATCCGAGGGCATGCGCGGCACGCTCACGCCCGCGTTGCCGCACATGCCGATCGTGGCCGTGCTCTTCGCGCTGGCCGTGATCGCGGTCATCTTCTGGACGTGGGGGCTCAGGACATTCGAGCGGCGCGCCTTCGGGTAGGCGGCTTGTGCGGCCGCAGATCTACGTAGACAACGTGTTCAACGCGAAGTGCTGAAGGGGACCTGCTCTGGAATTCCGGGTTGTGACGGTTCCCATCTGAAGCGTGGGCTCGGGTGCCTGGGTACGGCGTGCGCCGAGTCCACGCTTCAGCGTGGGGTGTTGTTCAGCTGCGGACCAGGATCAAGAACCGGGAGGTGCCCCAGAACCGGTCGGGGTCGGCGATCTTCAGGCTGCCGCTCACGCGTCCCGACTGGGGCGGCGCGACGAGCCCATCCAGATTTTGCCGCGAGGCGATGCGGTAGCCGTTGTCCGCCTCGGGCAGGGTAATCTCGGTCACCATCCGCTTGTCGATCGGGGTGAATTCCTTGGGGTCGAGCTGGCGCGCGGGCACGAGCACTCGTCCGAGCTTTGCGACGATCAAGGGGAAGCGGCTGCCTCCCACTCGCACGACGATGCCGCGCTGCAGCAGCTCGTCCGTCGTGCCGGCGACGTAGTAGACCACGTTGAGCCGGTTCACGGTATCCGTGAGGGCCCTGATTTGCTCCGTCAGCGTGGCGATGTCGCCGCGCTGGTGCGCGATCGCGGAATCGTAGTTCGCGATCGTCGCTTCGAGCGTCGACCGTAGGCTGTCGGAGAGTGAGCTCAGCTCGCGGATGTGCTGCTCGTTGTCCCGCACCTTCTTCTCGAGGACGTTGACTCGCGCCGTGATGTAGCGAATCCGGTGAACGACGCTGTCGCGCGCGGCGCGGAGCGGGGACTCCGTCGAGACGTTGAGCTGCTTCGCGGGTACGCGGACCTGGGCGAGATCGGAGCTGATCTCGCTCATCATCTTGGCGTTCTCCGCCAGCTCCTGTACCAGCCGGTCGCGCTGCGTGGAGACTCTGGTCAGCTCGGCGAACTTCGCCTGCGTTTCCGGATCGGGACCTCGTTGACAGGCGCCGACGGCGAGGACGACAGCGATCCCCGTAAGGGTCGCGGCGATACGGCTCAGGCTGAACATGTGGCACTCCCGGGCCTCACGGCCTCTCGCGAAGAAGGCGGAATACGGATCACGGGCCGCGCGCTCGCGGGATCGATCGCGGCGCGGCAGGCGCGCGATTCCTCGCGCGGCGGGGCCCTCGAGCGCAAGAAGAATACCGGCCGCCCCAGCAGGGCGGGGTCGAGGCGGGGGTTCCGATCGATGCAGCGGTGATACAGGCCGTTGGTGGCCGGCGGCACCTCCTATCCCTGAGACCGCATCGAGCCGTGCCGAAAGCACGAGACGAGGTGGTCATTGACGAGCCCGGCAGCCTGCATATAGGCGTAGCAGATCGTCGAGCCGACGAAACTGAATCCCCGCTCCTTGAGCGCTCGGCTGAGCCGGTCGGAGACGTCGGTGCTGGCCGGGACCTGACGCCCGGTCTTCCAGCGATTGCGCCGCGGCGCGCCGTCCACGAAATCCCAGACGAACGCGTCGAACGAGCCGCGCTCCTCCTGGATCGCGAGGAACGCGCGCGCGTTCGCGACCGTCCCGGCGATCTTCTGGCGGTTCCGGATGATTCCCTCGTCCCGGAGCAGACGGGCGATCGTGGGCGCGCGATAACGCGCGACCTTCTCGGGATCAAAGCCGTGGAACGCGCGCCGGAAATGCTCGCGTTTGTTCAGTACGATCGCCCACGACAGGCCGGCCTGGAACGCATCGAGCACGAGGAACTCGAAGTGCTTGCGGTCGTCGTGGACCGGCACGCCCCACTCGGTATCGTGATACGCGATCATCAAGGGCTGGGCGCCCGCCCATGCACACCGGCTCACATCGGCCACGTGAAGCCCTCCTCTTGCTCATGATGTCCCGTTATCTTCCGCCCTCACATGAAAGCCACCGACATTCGTAAGGGACACGTCATCACCGTTGACGGTCAACCCTGCCGGGTAATGGACTTTACCCACCGGACACCCGGTAACCTACGGGCGTTCGTCCAGCTCCGGCTGCGGAATCTGATGACCGGCAACACCTTCGACACGCGCGTCAGTGCCACCGACTTCCTCGACGAGGCGAGCCTCGACACGAAGGAGTTCCAGGTGCTGTACCGAGACGGAGGAGGCGTGCACGTGATGGACCTGCAGAACTACGACCAGTATACCCTGGACGAAAACACCGTGCTCGATGCGGGTCCGTGGCTGGAACCGGAGATGATCATCAAGGTCGAATGGCTGAACGGCCGCCCCATTGCCATCGAGCTGCCGTCCGTCGTCGAGCTCCAGGTAGTCGAAACGTCTCCGGTGATGCGAAGCGCCACGAAGACCGCGAGCAGCAAGCCCGCGAAGCTGTCGAACGGCGTGACGGTGCAGGTACCGGACTTCGTGAACGAAGGTGATCGCGTCCGCGTGGATCCGCGCCAAGGGGTGTATCTCGAACGCGCCAAGTAGCATCTCCGCCCACCAGTCCGCCGATTCGCCCCCACAAATCGATCGCCCAGGCGTCCCGCTCGCAGGAGCGGACTCACCACGTCACGGAGTGATCGCGAACGATGCGCTCGTCGCTCCGGTCAAGAGCGGCGCCGCGGCCGTGAGGGTGTAACCGCTCGCCGATTGACTGATGCTGAGATTGCTGAACGTCGCCACGCCGCGCACCGGGCGGACAGTCAGCGTGCCCGAAAGGACGCCGGCAGCGGGGTTCGTGCCGATCGACACCGTGATGCTGTTGACGTACGTGGTATCGGCGCTTCCGGACGCGTTCTGCGCGGCCACCTGGACCGCAGGACTGATCGTGACGCCGTGGACCGTCGTGGCCGGTTGCACGGTGAAGGCGAGGTGCGTCGCCGCGCCGCCACCCGATGTAGCGATGCCGAGGATGGTGTTGGCGCTCGCGTCGCACGCGGCGGAGATGGCTACCGTCGCGGCGGTGAGATACATGGCCAGTCGCATGGGCTCAATTCCTCGTAGGCGCTTGCTGCCCGGGATCGAACAGTCTCACATTAGGGCGATGCAAATCCTGATCGGCACGTCCGGCTACAACTACCCCGAGTGGAAGGGGACGTTCTACCCGCCGAAGACTCAGGCGGCGGGGATGCTCCAATATTACGCGCAACACCTGTCCACGGTCGAGATCAACTATACGTTCTACCGGATGCCGACTCCCAAGATCGTGGCGGGGTGGGACGCGGCCACGCCATCCGGATTCACCTTCGTGCTCAAAGCCCCGCAACGCATCACGCACATCGCGCGCCTCAAGGACATCGACGATGCGCTGCGCTTCTTCCTGGAGACCGCCCGCGCCCTGGGCCCGAAGCTCGGACCGGTGTTGTTCCAGCTCCCACCCAGTTTCAAGAAGGACGTCGCGCGCCTGGCGGACCTCCTCACGCAGTTTCCTCCCGACATCCGGTGCGCGTGGGAGTTCCGGCACGCGTCGTGGTTCTCGGATGACGTCTACGACGCCCTGCGGAAGGGAGACGCAGCGCTGTGTGTGGCGGACACCGAGACGGGCACGACGCCTCTCGTGGCGACGACCGACTTCGGCTATTTCCGGCTGCGGGACGACGCGGGGTACACCAAGAAGGAGCTCGACCAATGGGCCGCTACGCTCCGCGGCCAGGACAAGCACTGGAAGCGCGCGTTCGTCTTCTTCAAGCACGAGGAGTCGGGGATCGGGCCGAAACTGGCCGCCCAACTGTCGGAGATGGTCGCCTGATGCATTATCTTGGGGCGCCCAAAAACCCCTGGCGTGGAGGCACCATATGTACCACCGAACGGTTCCGGCATTCCTTCTTCTCACACTCTCAGCGATGGGTTGCGGCGGCGGCGTACGGCGCGTCCTGCTCCCGCCCCGGCTCGACCTGGCGCCGTTCGGCCACGTCGGGCTGGCCCGATTCACGGTCGAGAAGGCGAAGGGGTCGCTCGACGAGCTGGCCACTCAGCGTTTTTCGGAGGACATCCTCGCCGCGCAGCCCGGCATCGAGGTCCTCGAGCTCGGCTCGGTCGATTCGATCCGGAAACGCTTGGGGGAGAGCGATGTAGGGTCGGCGACCGCGCAGGCCCTGGGCGCGGCGCGCGGCGTCCCGGCTGTCTTCGTGGGCCATCTCAAGGTCTCGAACATCACGCCGAGCGGCGGGATCGCCGGTCTCTCCATTCCCCACCTCGAGGCGACGGTATCGGTCGAGCTCACCGTGGCGCTGCTCTCGACCAAGTCGGGCGGCACCCTGTGGCGCGCGAGCGGGGTCATGAGCCAGAAGGTGGGTGGACTGGCACTGGTGGATGGCGAGCCGTTCTTCTCGGCGAGAGATCCCAACAAGGCGTACGTGCTCCTCGTCAACAACCTGGTCGACTACGTGACGCGCGATCTGCGATCCACCTGGCAGAACCAGTAGCTCAGGCACCCGCCGAGAGCTTGCGGTAGATCGACAGGTGCCGTAGCGCCGCCGCCTTCTTGCCCGCCGTTTCGTACAACCTCGCGACATTGAAGTGCGCGTCCGCGAGGCTCGGGTCGGTGAAGATCGCCTGGCGATAGGCTTCGACGGCATCCGCGGGCCGGCCCAGGTCCTCGAGCGCGATGCCCAGATTGAACGCCGCGGTCCCGTGCGCGGGGTTCTCGGAGAGGGCCAGCCGGTAGTGCCGCTCGGCCTCCGCGACCAGCCCGGCCTCGTGCAACAAGCGGCCCAGGTTCACGTGGGCATCTGCGTGGTGCGCGTCGAGCTCCAGGGCGCGGCGATAGGCGTCGCGCGCTTCGGCCGGAGCCACCGCCTCGAGCTCGATCCCGAGCTCGTGCCAGTCTTCGGCCGAGAGCTCGTGCTCGACCGCCTGCGCCGCGCGGGCGGTGCGGCGCGCGATCGGGGCCGCGCGCGTGGCGAGATCGGCCACGGCGAAATCGAGCTGCATCTGGCCCGATTCCGGGCTCCAGCTCGCCTGGCCGTCGTTCACCACAATGCGGTCGCCCTCGGCAGTGACGCGCAGCTCGGCGAGCGAGCGCCCGCGGGGAAGCTGGGCCTTGAGCCGGCGCAGCGCGCGCCGGATGCGGCGCGTGGGGATGCGCGATGCGACCAGCCCCTTCGCCGTTCGCAGAATCACGAGATCCTGGAATGAGAACAACAGCTCGTCCCGGGCCCCACGTCCGGGCGTAAGAAAACCGTCGCGCGCGAACGCTCGAACCTGCGCGACGGTGAGTCCCACCACCTTGGCGACGTCTCGCGACGTGTATCCCTTCATCCCGGAACGCTAGCCTCGCCCACCTCCCACTTTTCGCTTGGCGACGGGCGCAGTCTTGGGCGCCTTGCCTTCAACGCGCTTGGCCGGCTTGCGCTCGTCAGCCTCCCCGGAGCCCTTCTTCTTCAGGCTCGCCTTCAGAGCTTCCATCAAATCGATCACCTGCGTCTTGGGCGCTTCGGTGGGCTCTTCCGTGATCTCCTCACCAGCGACCTTGCGTTGGATCTGCTCGAGCACGCGCTTCCGCACGTTGTCCTCGTACTTGTCGGGACTGAACGTGTCGGACCCCGCCTGCTCGACGAATTGCACGGCCAGCTGCAGCTCGGCCTTCTTCGGCTCCACCTTCGGAATCGGGACGTCGTCGATCTTGCGCACCTCGTTGGCGTAGCGGAGCTGCTCCATCACGAGCCCGTTCCCTTCGGGCCGCACGGCGATGAGGTACTGCTTCCCGCGCGCCGCGTACTGGCCGACGGCCACCCGGCCCGTTTGCTTCAGCGCCGCGCCGAGGAGGTGGTAGGCCCGCTCGCCGCCCTTGTCAGGCCCGAGAAAATACGAGCGATCGAGAAAGACGCGGTCCACCTGGCCCTCCGGCACGAACTCGCCGATCTCGATCGAGTTCGTGGATTTCTCTTCGAGCGCCTTGAGCTCGTCCGGCGCGAATTCCACGTACTTGCCCTTCGTGAACTCGTACCCCTTTACCATCTCGTCCCGCTCGACCTTCTCGCCGTCCTTGGAGCAGACGTACTGCTGCTTCAAGCGGGCGCCGTCCTTCTTATGCAGCCAGTTGAACGAGATGGCGGCCGAGGATTCGCCGGTGGAGAACAGCTGGACCGGGACTGACACCAGTCCGAACGATAGGGTCGCCGACCCAATGGGATGTGCGCTCATAGGTAGTGCAATGATATGATTTAGGTCCATGAGCGCAAATCGGAAGCCGGCCCGAGACCCGCTGGGTGCCTACCGCGCCAAGCGGTCGCTGGAGCGCACCACCGAGCCGGGCTCGCGCGCTCCCACCGCGCCGGCGACCCCCGCCTCGGGGGGCCTGTTCGTCGTGCATATGCACGCCGCACGCCGCCTGCACTGGGACCTGCGATTGGAGATGGACGGCGTCCTCAAGTCCTGGGCCGTCCCCAAGGGCCCGTCGCCCAATCGGGCCGACAAGCGGCTCGCGGTGCACGTCGAGGACCACCCGCTCGAGTACGGCGACTTCGAAGGGCTGATTCCGGAAGGGAACTACGGCGCCGGCGCTGTCATCGTGTGGGACCGCGGCGTGTGGATCCCGCTCGAGGATCCCCATGAAGGCCTCAAGAAGGGCAAGCTGCTGTTCGAGCTGCGCGGCTACAAGCTGCGCGGCAAATGGGCGCTCGTGAAGCTCAAGAAATCGGAGAAGGACTGGCTGCTCCTCAAGGAAAGAGACGAATACGTCGCCACCGAGAGCGCGTTGCCCGCGCAATCGGTGTTGTCGGGGCTCACGGTCGAGGAGCTGAAGGCGGGAGCCGATCGTGCAGCGCCGATCGTCCGCGAGCTGTCGAAATTGAAAGCGCCGCGCCGCCGGGTGACCGCCGCCGAGGCCTTGCCGATGCTGGCCGAGACTCGCGAGCAGCCGTTCTCGAAGCCGGGCTGGCTGTTCGAGCTCAAGCTCGACGGGTATCGGGTGCGCGCCGGCCGGGAGCACGACGAAGCGCGCCTCATTACGCGCAACGGGCACGACATCGCCGAGCGGTTCCCCGAGATCGCACGCGCGCTCGTCGCACTGCCGTACGAAGGGTTCGTGCTCGACGGCGAGCTGGTGGTGCCGGACGACGCCGGGCGTCCGAGCTTTCAGCGCCTGCAGAATCGGGCGGGCTTCACGCGATCGAGCGAAGCCCGGCGACCGGCGGTCGTGACGCCCGCGCTGTTCTACGTCTTCGATCTCCTCGCGCTCGCGGGGTTCGACCTGCGGCCGCTGCCGCTCGTGAAGCGCAAGGCCATCCTTCAGCGGATGCTCCCACCCGCGGGAGCGATCAAGTACCTCGACCATTTTCCCAACGAGGGCGAGGCCCTCTACGAACAAGTGGTGAAGCTCGGACTCGAGGGCATCGTCGCGAAGAAGGGCGACACGCCCTACCGCGCGGGCCGCTCGCCGCACTGGCTCAAGATCCGCGCGGACCGCACCGACGATTTCGTCGTCGTCGGGTTCACGCGTCCCAAGGGCTCGCGCTCGGGATTCGGCGCGCTCGACCTCGGCGCCTACGAGGACGGCCGGCTCGTGTACGCGGGCCGTGTGGGGACTGGGTTCAGCGCCGCACAGCTCGACGAGATGAGTGCCGCCTTGGAGAAGACCGCGCGAGAGACTCCGGCGTTCTCGGGTCCGCACCCCGATGGCGCGAGCCACACGTGGGTCGAACCCACGTACCTCGCGGAGGTTCGGTACAAGGAGTGGACCGGCGACGGGCTGCTGCGCCAGCCGGTGTTCATCCGGCTGCGCGACGACAAGCCCATCGAGGAGGCGGCGCAACGGGGAACGGGGAACGAGGGGACGGGACGGGGAAGGGACGAGCCGCCACCGGCAAGCGCTCGCCCTCCGCTCGCTCCCGTCTCCCGCGAGGTGAAGTTCTCGAACCTCGACAAGATCTTCTGGCCGGACGAGGGCTACACGAAGGGCGACTTGATCGAGTACTACCGTACGATCTCTCCGTGGCTGCTCCCCTATCTGAAAGATCGTCCGGTGGTGCTGACCCGTTATCCCGACGGCATCACGGGCAAGTCCTTTTTCCAGAAGGACGCACCGGGCTACGTGCCCGACTGGCTGCGCAGGGAGCGGATTTGGAGCGAGGACACGCAGCGCGACATCGACTACTTCGTGTGCGACGACGAGGCCTCGCTCCTGTATCTCGCCAACCTCGGTACGATTCCGCTGCACGTGTGGGCGAGCCGCTCGGGATCGCTCGAGCTGCCGGATTGGTGCGTCCTCGATCTCGACCCGAAGGAGGCGCCGTTCATCGACGTCGTCACGGTGGCGCGCGCGCTGCGCGACCTGTGCGACGCCATCGAGCTGCCCTGCTTCGTGAAGACGAGCGGCTCGAGCGGGCTGCACGTCCTGATGCCGCTTGGAGGGCAGTGCACCTACGAGCAGACCCGTTCGCTCGCCGGGCTCCTGGCCCGCGTGATCGCGCAGCAGCTCCCGGAGATCGCCACGATCACGCGGCCCGTCAGCAAGCGCGGCGCGCGTGTGTACTTGGACTATGTGCAGAACGGCCACGGCCGCTTGCTCGTAGGCCCGTTCAGCGTGCGTCCGCTACCCGGAGCACCGGTGTCGATGCCGCTGTCGTGGAGCGAGGTGACCGCCAAGCTCGATCCCCACAAGTTCACGATTCGCACCGCGGTGGCCCGGATGAAGCGCCTCAAGGCGGACCCGTTGCTCCCCCTGCTCGAGCTCAAGCCGGACCTGTTCAGCGCGCTCGAGCGGTTGCAGGGGCGCTTGGGCTGATGCTCGGATGGAAACCCGGGCGCTGACCTTCGCCGTCGGCGCGACCGGCCAGCGCGTGTCCGCGCTGCTCGTTCGTCCCGCTGCTTCTCGCTTCCTTTTCGTGCTGGCGCACGGTGCGGGCGCTGGGATGCGGCATCCCTTTCTGGAATCGCTCGCCCAGCGCCTCGCGGCGCGAGACGTCGCCACGTTGCGATATCAGTTCCCCTACATGGAGACCAAGGGCCGGAGGCCCGATCCGCCGGCGGTCGCGATCGCGACCGTGCGCGCGGCGGTCGCCGCGGCCCGGGAGGAGGCGCCGGGACTCCCGCTCGTGGCGGGCGGGAAGTCGTTCGGCGGCCGCATGACCTCCGCGGCCGCGGCGGCAGAACCGCTCGCCGGCGTCCAGGGCCTCGTCTTCCTCGGCTTTCCGCTCCACCCTCCAGGGCAGCCCGGCACCACCCGGGCCGAGCATCTCGAGCGGGTCTCCGTGCCGATGTTGTTCCTGCAAGGGACGCGCGATGCGTTCGCGGAACTGAAATTGCTGGAGCCGGTCGTGCGACGGCTTGCGGACCGGGCCACGCTGCAGTTGATAGAAGGGGGAGACCATTCATTCCACGTGTTGAAACGGTCAGGCAGAACCGATCCAGACGTGCTGGAAGAGCTCGTGAATGCCATTGGCGAGTGGGGAGATGGAGTGACTCGCTAAGGCCGCGGGATCTCGCTAATCGGAGCCGAGGACGCCTATGCCCAACTACTGGATCCTGAAGACCGAGCCGTCCACCTACAGCTACGACCAGCTCGAGCGTGAGAAGCGAGCGGTGTGGGACGGCGTGAAGAACAATCTGGCGCTCAAGCACATACGCCAGATGACACCCGGCGACCGGGTGTTCATCTATCACACCGGCGACGAGAAGGCCATCATCGGAATGGCCGAGGTCGGGTCCGTGCCGTATCCCGACCCGAAGCAGAAGGACCCGAAGCTCGTGGTCGTCGACCTGTCCGTGGCGGGTCGCCTGCCCAAGCCCATTCCGCTCGCAACGATCAAAGCCGACCCGGCGTTCGCGGACCTCGCGCTCGTGCGCATGGGCCGGCTCTCGGTGGTGCCGGTGACCGCCGCCCAGTGGCAGCGCCTGGTGAAGCTCGGCGGCCGATGAGCTTTCAGTCGGTCAATCCGACGACCGGCGCAGTCTTGGGCACCTTCCCCGAGACCCCGCCGGAGGCCGTCGAGGGCGCGCTCGATCGTGCCGCGGCGGCGTCTCGCGACTGGGGACGCTGGTCTGTCGAAGCGCGAACCCCGTTGCTCCGCCAGGCGGGCCGCCTCCTCCGCGAGCAAAAGAGCGCGCTGGCGCGCCTGATGGCGCTGGAAATGGGCAAGCCGCTCGCGCAGGGCGAGGCGGAAGCGGAGAAATGCGCGGTCGCCTGCGATTATTACGCCGAGCACGGCGGCGAGTTTATCGCCCGCGACGAACGGCGCACCGAAGCGCGACGGAGCTACATCCGGTTCGATCCGCTGGGGCCGGTGCTTGCGATCATGCCCTGGAACTTCCCCTTCTGGCAGGTCTTCCGGTTCGCGGTGCCGGCGCTGACGGCTGGCAACACGGCGCTCCTGAAGCACGCGCCCAACGTGCCGCAATGCGCGCTGGCGCTCGAGCGGCTGTTCCGCGAGGCCGGATTCCCAGCCGGCGTATTCCAATCGCTCTTCGTCGAGCCGGATATGGTCGCGCGGATCATCGCCGATGATCGGGTTCGGGGCGTCACGCTCACGGGGAGCCCCCGCGCCGGTGCGGCAGTCGCGGAAGGCGCAGGGCGCCACCTCAAGAAGACGGTGCTCGAGCTGGGCGGAAGCGACCCGTTCGTCGTGCTCGAGGATGCCGACGTCGCGGCGGCCGCCGCGACCGCCACCGACGCTCGGCTCGTGAACAGCGGCCAGAGCTGCATCGCGGCGAAGCGGTTCATCATCGTGGAACGAGTGGCCGACGAGTTCCTCGAGCATTTTGCGGCCGGCATGCAGGCACGCAAGGTCGGCGATCCGCTCGAGCCGGGCACGCAGGTGGGACCGCAGGCGCGGTTCGATCTGCGCGACACGCTCCACGCGCAGGTGGAAGCATCGCTGCGGCGTGGCGCCGAGCTGGTGTGCGGTGGGCGGGTGGCAGACGGCCCCGGCGCCTTCTACCCGCCCACGATTCTCACCGGGACGAGGCCCGGGATGCCGGTGTTTGATGAGGAGACGTTCGGACCGGTGGCCGCCGTCACGCGGGCGCGGGACGAGGGTGATGCGCTCCGCCTGGCCAACGCGTCGGCGTACGGGCTCGGGGCGTCGCTTTGGACGAGCGATCGAGGGCGGGCCGAGCGTCTCGCCGCCGACCTCGACGTCGGCAGCGTCTTTGTGAACGCGCTCGTCAAGTCCGACTCGCGACTGCCCTTCGGCGGCGTGAAGCGCTCGGGCTACGGCCGCGAGCTTTCGGAGCATGGTCTCCGGGAATTCGTGAACGTGAAGACCGTGTGGATCGAATAGCGCCGGTTAGCGGTCGAATTGCAGCGCCAGGTGCAACTGCTCGAGCGCGGCGTCGATGGCCACGATCGCCGCCACGCGGTGCCCGCCGAAGTCGTGCGCTGCCCGCTTGAGATGAAACCGCGCCTTCTCGAGCGCCACGATCGCGCGGTTGATCTCGGGATGGGGCTCGACCGCCTTCGCAGCCGCCACACGGGCGGGACCGTCGCTCGAGGTCGCCTAGGCTGCCGAGGACAACGTGAGCAACAACACGAGCGTGAGCGCGATGCGTTTCGCGAGCATGACCCCCCCCGCGGGAAAGTTTCGGTTCTGAACGGCCCATCGACCTGGCAGCGCCACATCGATACGAATCGCCGGGCCGGGGCGCAAGATCCGGTGTTTTGCGTTTTGTCCGCGCGGGCGGCAGGTTTGCTGCCCAGATGCCCATCCGCCGTACGCTGCTCGCGTTTATCGTCACGCTCGCGTGCGCCCTCCTCGTGTTCACCGTGCCGCGGTTCGCGTGGAACTCGGTGCAGGCGGCGGCCGGCCAGGCAACGGGCCGGCCCGCCGCCATTCCCGTTGCGGTGCCGCCCGCCCAGGCTACCCCTCGTCCGCTCGCCGCGCGGCTCTCGGGGCTCATCGGACTCGCAGCGATCGTCGGGCTCGGCGTCGCCCTGTCCCGAGACCGGCGCGCCATTCAATGGCGCGTCGTAGCCTGGGGCCTGGGCCTCCAGCTCGCATTCGCGCTGTTCGTGCTGCGGGTGCCCCTGGGACAACGGCTATTCGTTGCGCTCGGTGAGATCGTGACGCGGATCTTGAGCTTTTCCTACGCGGGATCCCAGTTCGTGTTCGGCGAGATCGGCAAGCCGCATTCCAGCCTCGGCGTGATCTTTGCCTTTCAGGTCCTTCCCGCGATCATCTTCGTCTCCGCTCTGTTCGCGATCCTGTATTACGTGGGCATCATGCCGCTCGTGGTCCGGGGTTTCGCCGTAGTTATGAAGACGGTGATGGGCGCGAGCGGCGCGGAAAGCGTGAACGTGGCCGCCTCCATCTTCATGGGTCAGACCGAGGCGCCGCTCACCGTCCGCCCGTTTCTGCCGTCGATGACCAGTTCGGAGCTCATGACGGTGATGACCGCGGGGATGGCGCACGTCTCCGGGTCGATCATGGCGGCCTACATCGCCTTCGGCATCGAGGCGCGTCACCTGCTGACGGCCGTGATTATGACCGCGCCCGGGACTATCATGATGGCGAAGCTGCTCGAGCCCGAGACAGCCATCCCGGAGACGCTGGGCGACGCGCGGATCGACATCCCGAGAACCGACGTGAACGTTCTCGACGCGGCGGCACGCGGGACCACGGAAGGTCTGCATCTAATGCTGAACGTCATCGCGATGCTGATCTCATTCATCGCGCTGATCGCCCTGACGAACGGCCTGTTCGGCTGGATTCACGGGCACGCCGCTCTGTTCCCCGCCGACCTGCAAACCGTGCTGGGGTGGGTGTTTCGCCCTGTGGCTCTGGCCATGGGCGTTCCCTGGCACGATAGCGCGACGGTCGGCACTCTCCTCGGTACGCGGATGGTGTTGAATGAGTTCATCGCGTACGCACAGCTCGGTCCGCTGCAAGGATCGCTCGATCCGGTATCGTTCACCATCGCTACGTTTGCCCTGTGCGGATTCGCGAACCTCAGCTCGATCGGCATCCAGATCGGGGGGATCGGCGCGCTGGCGCCGGAACGAAAACACGACCTTGCCCGGCTCGGATTCCGCGCGATGATCGCGGGGACGCTTGCCAACTTTCTTTCCGCGACGATCGCGGGGATGTTGGTGTGAGCGCGCCGCGTCGAGGCCTCGCCCTTGTCCTGATCGGCGCCCTCACCGCGTGTGGGCGCGACACCGTGCGCCCCGACCGGTCGGCGCAGGCGACCGCGCTGCGCGGCCCGGCCGATTCGGCGATCCCCACGGGGCCATTCGGCGCGTCCATCCGGCGCGGGCGCGCTTTGCTCGTCGCCACGCGGGACAGTCTGCCCGCGCACGTCGGGAATCGGCTGCGTTGTTCGAGCTGCCATCTGGACGCGGGACGGCGGGCGAGCGGGTCCTGGGTGGGCGCGTTCGCCCGCTACCCGCAGTATCGCAGCCGGTCGAACTCGGTGGAGACGATCGAGTACCGGATCAACGAGTGCTTTCGCCGCAGTATGAACGGTAAGGCGCTGCCGACCGACGGACCGGACATGCGCGACATCGTTGCCTATTTGGCGTTCCTGTCCGGCGGCGTAGCCGTGGGGCCGCCGCGGTCCACGGGGAGCGGAGGGCTCGAGCCATGGGGAACACTCACGGCCGACACCGCGGCCGGCTCGCTCCTCTACGCACAAACCTGCGCCCCGTGTCACGGGGTCGCCGGGAACGGGACGGTGCTCGCGCCGCCGCTCTGGGGGACGCAGTCCTACAACATCGGCGCCGGAATGGCCCGCGTCCGTACCGCGGCCACGTTCATCCGCGACAATATGCCGTTCGACGCACCGGGCTCGCTCACCGACCAGCAAGCGTTCGATGTCGCGGCGTACGTGAACGCGCAGCTACGCCCGGATTTCCCCGACAAGATTCACGATTGGCCGAACGGCGACCCCCCGCCCGATGCCGCCTATCGGACGCTGGGCACGGGCCGGCCGCACCCCTAAGATTGACCCACCCACCCATCACAGGAGGAGCTGCATGTTCCGTCGTGGATTTCTTGGCAGGCTCGCCGCGGGCGTCGCGGCCTTCGGTATCGGTGAGTCCATTGTTCCCGCGAAAGCCGGCGCTCGCGCCATCGCGAATGCGCGTCACGTGTCCGCCGATCCGGCGTTCGAAGCCTGGCTCGGCAAGATCAACGGGAAACACAAAATGCTGTTCGATACTCCAGAGCCGAACAGCGGGTTCGCGCTCGCTTGGGCCCGCGTCTTCCTGAACACGACGAACGATACGTACGGCACGACGGACGGCGACAACACGGTCGTGATCGTGCTGCGGCACGGCGCCATTCCGCTCGGCATGCAGAATGGGATGTGGGCGAAGTACAAGTTCGGGGAAGTATTCAAACTCACGGACCCGGCGACCAAGGCGCCGGCGGTGCGGAATCCGTTCAACGGCGTCAAACCAGGCGAGCTGCTGCTTCCGGGAATGGCGATCGACGAGCTCGCCGGAAAAGGCGTGCTCTTCGGCATCTGTAACGTCGCGCTGGCGGTCTACAGCGGCATGGTCGCGAAGAATATGGGTCTGCAGGCAGATGCCGTGAGGCAGGACTGGGTCGCGAATCTGCTGCCGAGCGTCCAGCTCGTGCCCTCCGGCGTCATTGCCGTGAATCGGGCGCAGGAGCGCGGCTGCGCGTACTGCTTCGCGGGGTAGGGACCGCTGCCGGCAACCGGCACCGGGAACTACGGTGTCGGTATGGTCGCCTCGTCCGGTTGGCCCGGCGCCTCGGGTGGCGGAGGCGTCGTGGCCAGCTCCGGCGCGGTGTGCGGGGTGACCCGTTGGAACAAGGGCCGGAACCGCTCCCAGTTCTCGAGAATATCCGCCGCCCGCGGGCTGCCGGTCTTGGCCAGATGCTCGCGGATGAGGGCAAGGAGCAGCTCGGCGTCGCTGACGTCGAGCGGCCGCGTCCCCACCATCTCGAGGTTGCACCGCGAAGCGAAGTTGCCGCTCTCGTCCAGCACGTAGGCGACGCCGTTTGACATCCCCGCCCCGAAATTGCGGCCGACCTGTCCCAGTACGACGACGACGCCGGATGTCATGTACTCGCAGCAGTGGTTGCCGGCGCCTTCGATGACCGCGACCGCGCCGGAGTTGCG
>JBGPIJ010000018.1:0-19628 GCA_041484865.1 Gemmatimonadota bacterium | reverse complement strand
CGCTCGAGGAGCGCATCGAGTAACAGCTCCTCTCCGGCGGTCATCCCCGCCGAGAGGCGGGAGACGAGCGCATCGAGCGCAACGAGCTCCATGCCGTCTCCACGACGCGACGCGGAACGGCCTGCCGCGAGCACCCAGGGGATCAGGCGGCGTCCCACGCGGTCCCGGTCGGCGGCGCGCCAGCGCGCGTCCGCAATCGCACCGAGCCGGCTCCGCACCAGCGTGCCCGCCTGGGTGAGGGCGCGCTCGACCACATCGCGATCGACCCGCCGTTCTCCAGCGACCATCGCCAGCTCAAGGTAGTCCGCCGCCCCCGCCGTATCGAACCGCGCTTCCATCTCATCCACCACGATCGCGTCCACCAGCGCACCCAGGCGTACGATGAGAATGACGGCGGGCGCCGCTCCGACAATCGCCGCGCAGGCCCCCGTCGTCGCGGTCTCGGTCGCGCGGCCCCGCGACAGCCGGTCGAGCCGATCGCACCAGTCGAGTCCGTCCGCGTGCGCGGGACCGCGCACGGTCTCGAGCTGCGTCGCCGCCGCGGCAGCTTGCACCCGCACCTTGGCCGCAAGCCGCTCCTCCATCCGCAACGCCCGGGCGAGCGAGTGGGGAGGAACGAACGTCACGGTATCGATCGACTCGTGTGGCGAGCCCAGCCGGTCGATGCGGCCCACGCGCTGGGCCAGCCGAGCGGGCGACCAGGGAAGATCGTAATGGACGACCCGCTCCGCGTCCTGGAGATTCACGCCCTCGCTCAGGAGGTCGGTGGCGATGAGAAGATTCGTTTCGAGCGCCGCGGCCGGAGGCGGCGCACCTTGCGAGTCGGGCGCGAACGCCCGCAGCACATCGGCGCGCCTTGCGGGGGTGTCGCCGAGCAAGCCACCCGTGCCGAACACCGCCGCGACCCGCCGGCGCGCGAAGCAGCGCGCGAGATAACGCGCGGTGCGGAGCGCTCCCGTGAACACGATCGTCTTGCGCCCGTCCGCCAACACCCGGGCGAGGGCCTGGGCTTTGGGATCGAAACCATCCGGCACGAGCGCGCCGAGCTCCCGGATCGCCGCGAGATCACCGAGCCGAGCGCTACCATTGCTCGACGAGAGGAGAACAGGAAGCAACACGAGTTGCAGGGCATCGCGGTCCGTATCGGGAAACAGCCGCTGGAACTCGCGCGGGCCGAGCGCGCGCCCTTCGCGCTCCGCCGCGAGCGCCATCTCCACGTACACCTCATAGCGAACGAGGCTGTGTCGCAAGGCGGGCACGCTGGAGCCCAGCCGGGAGAGGAGGAGGAGTCGAAACAAGGGCGCGGCGTCGCCCCCCGCGTCGAGCTTCTCGATGCCGCGAACGACGATCTCGAGGTCAGCGTCGGGCATCGATCCGGCGCGTACCACGCGTCCCCGCGTGCGCTGCGGGAAACGCAAGGGGTGATCGCCTCCATAGGTGCGCACGCGCTGTCGCGACCGGGCAACCGTCAGTCGAGTCGCCGCCCCCGTAAGCAGCTCGGGCGCGGTGTCGCCCCGCGCGGCTCGGCTGAGCGACGGGACTCCGAGCGGGGTGAGTGCGTCGTCCCGCAGGAACAGCCGATAGAGATGACACTGGTCGGCGAGCCGGTTGTGCACCGGCGTGGCGGTGATCAGCAGCACGCGCGCCCCCACCACCGCCTTCGCGAGCTCCCGATAGCGGTTCGTGTGAGGGTGGCGGAAACGGTGCGCCTCGTCGACGAGAAACAGGCGGACAGGCGGACGGAACGTCCGGTGGTCCCCACCGCGGCTCAAGACCTCGTGCGTGATGATCGGCGCCTCCGCGCCGTGCCGCGCGAGCAGCGTGCGCCATTGGGGGACGAGCACCGCGGGCACGACGAGCGCGAACGGCTCGGCGCGCGCGAGCGCGAGTGCCAGCGCGACGTACGACTTGCCGAGACCAACGGCATCGGCGAGCAGCGCGCCGCCATATCGCTCGACGATGTCGTGGAGCCGCAGGACCGCGGGGGCCTGGTGCGGGGCGAGCCACGCTGGGAGTGGGAGCGCGGCGTCGCCCGATGCGAGTAGGGCGCGGGCCGCGAGCCGAACGACCGCTGGGGCAGGCGCTTCGATGTTGGGCCGGAGCAGGAACGCGAGCGGCTCTGGCAGGGCGACTAGATCCTCAGAGAGGATCCTTATGGGTGGTCAATCGGGAGGGGATCCGGCGCCGCGCGCGCGAGTGCGCGCATGTCGGACTGGTCGAGCTCGAGTGCCTGGGCGACGATCTCGTCGCCCGCGATGCGACGGCGCCCCGCCTCCGCGAGCAGCTCCCAGGCGGGCGCTCCGGCGGGCGGCACGGGAAGGTCGCCCACCACCCGGGCGTTGAAGCGGCGGAAGCCGCCCCGCGCGGGGTCCGCGGCGAGGCCCGCAAGCGCCGACATCCACCGCGAGTTGAGGAGCGCCGCGAGCGCGCACGCATCTTCGGCGCGGCGCGTGGCGATCCCGTACACCGTGTTGAGCGGCACCAGCTCCGCGGCCGGAACCGCCGCCACCAGCCGGGATGCGAGATCGGGCCAGATCACCCGGTGCGCACGCGATGCGAGCGCGAGGCGAAACAGCTGCCACAACGGACCCGAGCGATAGTCGCTGCGGGAGAGCAGGCGCGGAGTATGCCGCGCAAAGTGTGCTTCGAGGTCCGGGGGCAGCGCCGGGAGCACGCGCCCGTCCGATCCGTGAGTCCACAGCAGGTGCAGCCGCGGCACCGCGATCCACGGCGAGAGGTCCCGCCCTCGCGCCGCCGGCCGCGTCCGCGGACCGGGCTCAGCGACGAGAAACACTTCATCGGCCCCGGTCTTCACGCCGAGCTGCGGCGTCCACCGCTCGCGCAGCGCCGGGAAGTTCGCCCGCAGCCGGCGCGCTACTTTGGACGCGTCAGGCGAGAGAATCCAGGGACCAGATCCGTTGAGGGTGCGTTGCGGGAGTTGCGGAGCCTCCGACTTGGGGCCGAGCGCTGTCGCCACCTGATCGGTCGTGCGCGGCTCGGCGCGCACTGCGACGAACGCCAGTGGATACACGGCGGCGGCGAAGCCGTGACTCATCCCCTCGAGCGACGCCGCCCGCTCGATCCGGGTGTCCGATACCAGTCGCTCCCGCAATCGCTCCGCATAGCCGCTCGTTGTGAGCTTGGCGGGGAGGAGTAGCGCCACCGCGCCGCCCGGAGCCGCGAGCTCGAGGGCACGGTCCACGAACGCGACCGCGAGGTCCGGGAGATGCGCGAATCCTCGGGGCCGGGCCGGACGCCAGGAGGGATACCGCAGCGCGAGCGTTTCCCGGACGCGGGCCGGCAATCGTTCCCCACGCACCCAGGGCGGATTGCCGAGCACGAGGTCGAACCCGCCCCGCGCGAGGATGTCACCGAAGTGCGACTCGAAGGCGAAGAATGGCGTCTCGCCGTCCCGGGCGAGACGGCGCGCCGCGCCGCGCATCGCTCGGTGGGCCTCGCGCAGCCGGCGCAGTTGCAGCCGCCCGTCAGCGTCGAGACCGTGCGTCCGGCCGAACAGGTCGCGATCCCGCGCCGCGGCCAGGAGGGAATGAATCCGCCCGTCGAGGATAGCGAGCGCCTGTCCGAACAGCTCGCGCGCGACGTCCGTTTCAGCACGCGTCAGGCGGCGCAGCGCGTCGCGCTTCGCGGGGCCAGCGAGGCTGAACAGCGCCTCGCGGGCGCGGCCCAGCCGCTCGACGTCCCGGCGCGCGGCCCGGAGCCCCGCTCCATCGCCCGCGGCCGCCGCGACGGCTAACGGATCGATCAGCGCGTCCCCCTGGCGCACGTGGCCGTCGAGATTCGGGAGCGGCGCGAGGAGCGCGATCTCGGCGGTATCGTCCTCCGCCACGAGCGCGAGCCAGAGTCGCAGCTCGGTGAGCCGCACCGCTGTGAGCTTGAGATCGACGCCGTACAACGAATGCGCGAGCACGTCGCGCCGGATCACAGACGGCGGGCCCTCGCGCGCGGCGCGCCGTAGCGCCGCGATCTCTTCGAGTGCGCCGAGCAGGAACGCTCCGGACCCGACGGCGGGATCGAGTACTGCGAGGCGCGCGAGGTCGGGCGCGGGGGACGGTGGCTCGCCGCGATGAATCCAGCGCTCGGCCGCGCTGGGCGCGACGCCGAGACGACTCGCGAGCACCGATTCGAGGCCCGCCTTCACCACCTCGCGCACCAGCGCCGCGGGGGTGTAGTAGCTGCCGCTCCGCTTCCGTTCCTCGGGGTCCATCACCCCCTCGAACACTCGGCCCAGCATGTCCGGCGCGACGAGATCTTCGCCCTCCCGCTCGCGTACCGAGAAATGAAACCGCTCGAACAGGTCATCGAACGCTTCGCGCCAGGCTTCATTGCTCCAGCGGGCCGTTCCGTGGCGGCGCTCGAGCGCCGTCGCCTCGAATAGGCCACCGTTCAAGAACGGCAGCCGCCCGAGCAGCCGCGCCGTACGGGACCGCTCGTGGGCCGGACGGTTCAGCGCGCCGAAGCACAACGGCTCGAACACGTGACGGTGAAACGCGCGGCGACCCTGGAGTGCGGCGTCGAAGCGGTGAATCAGATATTGCCCGTCGCCGTCGAGCCAGCCTTTCGCCTGCGCGAAGTAGAGGAAGAGCACGCGCGTGAACGCGGTGAGCGCGAGGGTGTGACGGTCGTTGCGACTGCGGGGGGTGGTGAGCCGATCGGTGAGCCGTTCGAGCGTCGTGCGGAAGGCGTTGAAGAAGCGCGCGCTGACTCCTTCGCTCGCGAGCGCCTCGCCAACGCGAATACTCAGGGCGAGCGCTGTCTCATCGGGGCGGGGCGCGCAGCGCTCCAACGTGGCGACGGCGCCCCCCGAGACCGGGTCCAGGTCGAACACTGCGGTACGGACCGCAAGGTGCGCGCCCCCTCCTCCCCGTACCCGCCACGTGGCGCAGGCCAGCCGCCGCGGCGCGCGTCCGGGAGCGCACACGAGGCCGCGCTCCGCCCCCGACGCGAGGCGTCGCGCCCCCGCGCCGACCGCCCGCTCGGGATCTCGCGCGTCGAGCCCGAACACCCGAAACGCCTCGTGACGCGCGACCAGCGCCGCGCGCCGCACCTCCGCCGCGGCGGCGTGCGCCTCGCCGAGCCACGCCCCGGGCGGGATCGGTTCCCACGCACGCTCGAATCCGAGCGCGCCGAACACGGCCCCCAGATCTTCGATCTGTTCGACTCGGCCGAGCAAACCTCGCAGCACGCACCGCCCCCCGGTCGGGAGGCGGCGAAGATGCTCGGTGAGTTGTCGGGACTAGGGATCGAATTGTTGCCGGTCGGGCAGATCTACCGCGGAAGTGTCGGGGGTGTCGGAGGTGTCGGACGAGGTGTCGGGGGTGTCGGACGAGTCGGTTCGTGGTCGCCGTCCTGGTCGTGGTCACCGTCGTGGTCGTCGTCCCCGTGCAGGTGCCCCGGCCGCCGCAGCTTGATGTCGCCGTTGAAGGTCGCCAGCTCGACGCGCGCGCTCCCGGACCCGATCGTGAAACTGAACCGATGCCGCTTCGTTTCGGTGACGCTCACGGGGAAGCTCGAAGCGAAGTCACCGTTGAACGTGGATACCGAGATCGTGGCGTTCGTCTTGTCGGGAATGGCGATGATTACGTCGCCGTTGTGCGTCGAGAATCGGTAGTGCCCGCCGTCCCTGATCGTGCCGTCGTAGACGACCTCCCCGCTCACCGTGCTGATGTCCACGTTACCGGACTCGATTCCCTCGAGCCTCACCTCACCGCTGACCGTCTCGCCGGTGATGTCGCCCGAGACATCGGTGAGTGTGATGCCGTCGCTCACGGTGTGCACCTCTACGCGGCCCTTCGCTTGCTGCAGGCCGATGCTGCCCGAGACGGACTGCAGAGAGATGTACCCGGTGCCGCCGCGGCACTTCACGTCTCCGTTCACCGTCTCGACCGTCACCGGGGCCTCGCTGCCTTCCACCTCGACATCGCTGTGGACACCGGAAAGGTTGAGCGCCATCCAGCGCGGGGCCGTGATCGTGTAGTTCACTTCCTGTTCCTGAGGAGGTCCGCGCCGCGAGGAACCCTTGATGGTGAGCGCGGCCGCGTCGAGCACGATCTGGATCGCCATGCGGTCGGAATGCTCCGCGTGCACGCGCACGGCATTCTGCGTCCACGTCCTCACGATGATGGCGCCGCCGACGTTCGTCACGTCCAGCCGCGTGCCCGGGCGGACGGCGACCTGGGTGTCGGTCTGCTGGCTGACGAAGAGCGTTGCGAGGACGGCGACGGTCGTGAGCATCGGTTCTCGTTCTCCTAGGTGCGTGCGGTGGCGAGCGCCGCCGCGCCGCGCAGTAGCTGGATCTTCCGCTGCATCGTTTCCGCCAGATGACGATTCAGGTAGCTGCTCCCCGGATCGAGCACGAGCGCTCGGCGGGCCTGCGCGATCGCGGTGTCGATGATCGCGAGACTGTGCTCGACGACGCGCACCGTCGTGGAGTCAAGCCGGCCGCTCTTGCGTCCGTCCTCGAGTGCGGACTGGAGCTGGACGATCGCAGCGTCGTAGCGCGTGTCGCTGGTCCATGATACGCGCGCGACGGCGGCCGTGGAGGTCGCGGCCGGCTGTTGGCCGAGTGGCCCCGCCCGCCGCGACATGGCGAGCCACACCGTACCCCCGGATGCAATGATCACCGCGATGCTCGCGGCGAGGAGCTGCGGGACGGAGACGGTGAAGCGGCGAACCGGGCGCCGCCGGCCCGTCTCGACGCCGATCCGGCGCGCGATCGTGGGCCAGAGGTCGGTCGCGGGAGGCTGGTCGTCGAGCGCGCGCGCCCTGCCCACCACGCGCCGCAGCTCCAAGAGCGTGGTGCTGCACTCGACGCAAGCCGCGAGATGGGCCTCGAGCGCCTCGCGCTCCGGCGTCGCCATCTCCTCGTCGAGATAATCCGACAGCCGCTCAGTCCATTGGTCTTTCATCGTCCACTCCCTTCACGTTCGTACGTCCCCACATCCCCACTTCCCCACGCACCACGCACACTCACCACGCACCACGCACCACAGACTATCTCTCCAGATGCCGTCTCAGGGCCATCCGCGCGTGATGCAGCTGCGATTTTGACGTTCCCGGCACGATGCCGAGCATGACGGCGATCTCCTGATGCTTGTATCCGGCCACGTCGTGCAGCACAAACACTTCACGTGCTCCGTCGGGAAGACTGCTCACCGCGTCCTCGAAATCCATCGAGAGTTCGGTTTCCGCGGGTCGGCCCGGGATGGTCTCGAGGGTGTGCTCCGGAGTCGCGAACCTGCCGCGCTCCGTGCCCACCGACGTGCGCCGCGCGAGAATCACGTTCACCGCCAGCCGGTGCAACCACGTGCCGAAGGCCGCTTCCCCGCGGAACGACGCCAGCTTCTGCCAGGCGCGGATGAAGATGTCCTGGGTGACGTCGTCCGCTATGTCCTCGCTGATCATGCGTCGCGCGAGGCTGTGCACGCGGGCGACGTGGCTCCGGTACAGCCGTTCGAACGCACGACCGTCCCCACTCGCCGCGAGGGCGACATCGACCGCTTCCGCCTCCGCCGTCGTAATGGTGTCTCCGCTGGCTTGCGCCGCCCCCGGGGTCGTGTCCCTCATTACGGGGAGTTGGATATGAGAAGGGTGACAAAGGGTTGCACGGCGCTAAGTTTATGCCCCATATGAATTCCGGCATCCTCGCGCTCACGGGGATCGGGCTGCTGCTCGGGTTCCGGCACGCCTTCGAGCCCGATCACCTCGCCGCCGTTTCCACCCTAGCCACGCGCCAGGGGTCTCTCTTCGCGGCGTGTCGGCTCGCCGCCGCGTGGGCGGGTGGACACACCGCGAGCGTGGGCGTCGTCGTGCTCGCGATCATGGCGGGTGGTCTGCACCTCCCGGCCCGCTTCTCGCCGGCGGCCGATCTCCTGGTCGCGGTCCTCCTCGTCGGACTCGGCACGTCCGTCCTGCTGCGCTACGCCCGGGGCCGCTGGCACATGCACGCCCACAACCACGACGGCGCGTCGCACATCCACCTCCACAGCCACCGCCACGACGAGTCGCACGGGCACCTCCACGCGCGCGCCGACGCGCGCCGCTCGCTCGGCTTTGGGTTGCTCCATGGGCTCGCCGGGAGCGCCGCGATCTTGCTGCTGCTCGTGGCCGCCGCGCCGACCCGATCCGCGCAGCTCGCCTATTTCCTCGCGTTTGGCGTCGGCACCATGATGGGCATGCTGCTCGTGTCGTTCTCCCTCGCCGGCATCGTGCGCCTCGCCTCGCGTCGCGGCGCCACCTGGGCCACGGTTCTTCACCTCGGCTCGGCACTCACGAGCGTGGTGGTCGGGTTCGTACTCGCCCACCACACTCTGGCGGCGTTCTAGCTTCGCCCTCGCTCCTCACATCCACTCAGCGTCTCGGCCCCTCGGCGTCTACCTCGGCGTCTTGGCGTCTACCTCGGCGTCTACGCCCCGGTAAACCCTGCCACGCCACTCGATCTTCCTGCTTCCCCTCCAGGCTGATCGGATCATGATGTACGCCACCATCACCGCCCCGAACGGGTACAGCAGCGCGTAGACCACCGGCGCTCCTTCGGCCCAGTACACGACTCCCCACACGAACAATGAGATGACGACCGTCGCGAGCGCCCACGGCCACCCCGTGAGCGCCCAGATCAGCGGCGGCGCGATCCACACGAGCGAAGGTATCCACATGATGTAGGGCGCTACGCGCCGCAGGATGATGGATGGTGGCATCATCATCGGCACGCCGCTGGCGAGGTTCTTGGACCACCCTTCGACGATGTCCCGGAAGCGCCGGTACATCCGGGTCGTGAGAAACTCGGCGCCGTGGACCAGGAAAATGTCGAGGCCCCGGCGCACATAGCTCTGCGCGAGCGCCAAGTCTTCCGTGACGCTGTCTCGCACCGCCTCGTGCGTGCCCGCTGCTTCGTAGACGGCGCGCGGCGTGAGAATGAACTGACCGCTCGCGATCGCGTCCCACACGACGCGGGTGCGATTGATCCTCCTGAGGTCGCTCACTCGCGACGCCAACGCGAGGAACACGTGCGGCTGGATCACCCGCTCCCAGAACGTGAGCATCTCCTGGTGTGACAGCACGCTCAAGAGGTCCACGTGCTCCTTCTCGAGCGCCGCGACCGTGCGCCCAATGAGATCGGCCGTCTGGCGCGTGTCCGCGTCGATCATGAGCAGCAGGTCCCCGCGAGCGGCGCGCCACCCCTGCACCAGCGCCCACGGCTTGCCGAACCATCCGGGCGGCAGCTCCTCCCCGCGTACCAGACGGAGCCGGCCGCGCGCTTCAGGACTCTGCTCGAGATCGAGCACGATACTCGCTGTCTCGTCCGTGGAGCGGTCGTCCACCACGATGACTTCGACGGGGTCGTAGCTCGTGGCGAGCACCGACCGCACGCACCGCTCGATGTTCTCCGCCTCGTTCCGAGCCGGGATGATCACCGAGACGAGCGGCCCGCGCGACCGGGGCTCGTAAGTGCGGAGCAGCGGGCCCCGGCTCGCATACCGGTAGGCGACCAGGATGAGGCAAGCGAGATAGACGGCGGGGACGAGCCAGGTCACTCGAGCGTTTCACCTTCGCCGGTGGCAATCACCGCGGCGCCCGCCAGATGGCCGGTGACGTTCGCCATCGTGCGGAACATGTCGGGAATCCGGTCGAGCCCCATCAGGACGCCGAGCCCGGCCAGCGGCACGCCCGTGGCGGCGAAGGCCGGCGCGAGACTCACCACGCTCCCCGTCGGGACGCTCGCCACCGTGAGCGACGCGAGAAATACCGCCACCGCCGTCTGGACCATCTGCGGCGGCCCGAAGGGCACGCCGTACAGCCGCGCGGCGAACAGCACCGCGACGACCTGGAACAAGGCGCTCCCCGAGCGATTGATGCTCGCACCGAGCGGGAGCACGAAGCCGGCAACCGTACGCGAGATCTTCAGGTCTTCCGCCGCCGCGAGCATCGTGGGCAGCGTGGCGAGCGACGACGTGGTGGAGAACCCCATCAGCATCGAATCGAGGCTTGCGCTCAGGAAGCGTCGCAGCGAGAGGCGCGTCCCGATCACGACCGCCGGGAGGAGTACGCCTCCCACGAACAGCGTGATGCCGAGGATCACGGCGAGCAGGAACGCTCCCATCGCTCGCACGAGCGACCAGCCGAACTGCGCCACCGCCGGCGCCACGAGCGCGAAAATGCCGACAGGAGCGAGCACGAGCACCCAGTGCACGATGCGGATCAGCGCTTCGGTGATCGCTTCGGCCGGCTCGGTGAGCGCGCGCCGTTTCGCTTCCGGGAGCGTGGTCGCCGCCGCGGCGAAAATGGTGACTGCGACGACGAGAGGGAGCAGCGCGCCTTCCACCGCTGCGCGCAACGGATTCGCCGGCACGAGGTCGATCAGGAACCGGGCACCCAAGGGCACCTGCTCCGCGGCGTGACGGACGGCGCCTGAGTCGGCCACGGCGGCGCGCAGCCCCGCCTGGGCGTCGGGACTGAGCGTGCCGAGAGGCAAGAGCAGCGCGGCGCACGCGAATCCAATGAGAATCGCCGCGAGCGTCGTCGCCCAGAAAAACCCCAACGTCCGAATCCCGAGCCGCCCCACTTTGCGCACGTCGCCTAGCCCCGCGATGCCCGTGAACAGCGCGGCAGCGACCAATGGGATCACCACCATCGATAGCAGGTTCAAGAACAGCGTGCCGACCGGCCGCAGCGCGCGCGCGCCGGCGACGAGCAGCGGCTGTTGCGTGGTCGCGGCCAGTAGACCGAGTACCAGTCCCGCGATGAGGCCCGCCGCCATCCAGAGGTGTCGTTGCACGGCGGCAACCTAACGTCGTAAGCGACAGTAGCTCGTCAAAATAGGTGTATTCGCTTGACGATATCAGGTGGTTAGGTTAGACTAACTCCCGCCGGGCAAAGATGCCAAAGTCGTTGCCCTGACACCTGATACCTGACACCTAACAGCTGGTTTTTGCACGCCTTTCCGGCAGGGGAATACGGCATGAACGCCTTGTTGCACGAGCCGCCGCTGACGCGATCCGTAGAGGACTACCTCAAGGTGATCTACCATCTCTCGAGTCAGGGAGGGTTCGCGGCCACGAGCGAGATCGCCGGGAGCCTCGACGTTGCCCCGCCTTCGGTGAGCGGCATGGTCAAGCGGCTCTCCGAGGCCGGCCTCATCGAGCACGTCCCCTATCGCGGCGTGCAGCTCACCACGCAGGGCCGCCGCGCCGCGCTGAAAATGATTCGCCGGCATCGCGTGCTCGAGGTTTACCTCACGCAACAGCTCGGTTACGACTGGGACGACGTGCACGACGAAGCGGAGCGGCTCGAGCATGCCGTGTCGGACCAGCTGATCGAGCGCATGGCGGGAGCGCTCGGTGACCCACGCTACGACCCGCACGGCGCTCCCATCCCCACGGCCGCGGGGGAAATCGAAGAAGCGGACCTCACGGCGCTCGCGGACGCGCCCGTCGGCGCCGAGTTGGAGCTGCGACAAGTGGGCACCGAGGATCCCGCTCGGCTTCGTTACCTGGCGGAGCAGGGGCTCCTGCCCGGCGTGGCGTTGACCATTACCGAGCGCCAGCCGTTCAATGGACCGACCACGGTGCGGCTCGCGGCGGGGGTGCGGATCGTGGGACAGGAATTGGCGCAGCTCCTGTGGTGCCGCGCGAGGACGCCGTGAGCGCCGAAAGCACACCGATCCCCGCACCGGTCGCGGAGGCCGGGTGGCGACGGCCACGGCTCGCGCCGAGCCTCGCCGAAGTGTACCGCACCATTCCGGTCGGCCACGGCGCCTGGTGGCGCAAGGCGCTCGCGTTCGCGGGGCCCGGGTATCTGGTCGCCGTGGGCTATATGGATCCCGGCAACTGGGCGACGGACCTGGCGGGCGGGTCGCGCTTCGGGTACTCGCTGCTCTCGATCGTCCTGATCTCGAATCTCATGGCGATCCTGCTTCAGGGGCTCGCGGCAAAGCTCGGCATCGTCACTGGCCGCGACCTGGCGCAGGCGTGCCGCGATCACTACTCCCGCCCGACGAGCCTCGCGCTGTGGGCGTTGTGCGAGATCGCCATCGCCGCGTGCGACCTGGCTGAGGTGATCGGCTCGGCGATCGGACTCAATCTGTTGTTCGGCCTCCCGATCGTCTGGGGCACGGTGCTTACCGCCCTCGACGTCCTGCTGGTGCTGGTTCTCCAGCACAAGGGATTCCGGCTGCTCGAGGCGATCGTGATCGCCTTGATTACGACGGTCGCCGGCTGCTTCCTGTTCGAAATCATTATCTCGCGGCCGCAATGGTCGGGCGTCGTGGCGGGGCTGGTTCCCACCACGTCCCTCATCAGCAATCCGCAGAAGCTCTACATCGCGATGGGGATCCTTGGCGCGACCGTGATGCCGCACAACCTCTATCTCCACTCGTCGATCGTGCAGACCCGGCGCTACGACGAGACGACGCAAGGGCGCCGCATGGCCGTGCGCTTTGCGTTCATCGACTCGACCTTCGCACTCACGGTGGCGCTGTGCATCAACGCCGCGATCCTGATCGTGGCGGCGGCGACGTTCTACACGGCCGGCCACCACGAGGTGGCTGAGATCCAGCAGGCGTACCGGCTGCTCACGCCGCTACTCGGGGTCCAGGGCGCGAGCACGTTCTTCGCGCTGGCGCTGCTCGCTTCGGGCCAGAACTCGACGCTCACCGGGACGCTCGCCGGTCAGATCGTGATGGAGGGATTCCTGAACATCCGGCTCCGTCCCTGGGTGCGGCGCCTCATCACGCGCGGGCTCGCGATTGTGCCCGCGGTGTTAACGGCTATTTTCTTCGGAGAGAGCGGCACCGCGAAGCTCTTGATCCTGAGTCAGGTGATCCTGAGCCTGCAGCTGTCCTTCGCGGTGCTCCCGCTGGTGCGGTTCACGTCCGATCGCCTCAAGATGGGAGAATTCGTGAATCCCACGTGGCTCAAGGCGCTCGCCTACACCGTCGCCGTGATCATCGCCGGGTTGAATGCGTGGCTCCTGGTGACGGCGCTGCGCGCTCTGGCGGCCTGATGTTCGGGCGCATCCTCGTTCCGCTCGAGAACTCGCCGGCCGACGACACCATCGTCGGCTACGTGCGGGCGCTCGCGCGCTTGTGCGGATCGCCGCCTCCCGTGCTCCTCCTCATTCACGTCGCCGATGGATGGGCGGCGCGGAACATCCGCCAGCTCAACCTGCGGGAGTCGGAAGAGATGCGGCAGGATCGCGCCTATCTCGAGCGCCGCTGCGTCGAGCTGCGGAGCGAAGGCTACGATGCCGACGCCGTGCTCGCCGCGGGCGACCCCGCGGCCGAAATTGCCGAGGCGGCGGAGCGCGAGCACTGCGACCTGATCGCCATGGCGACGCACGGCCACAGGGGACTGAACGACATGGTGCGCGGGAGTGTGGCGAGCGAGCTGCGGCACAAGACGCTCGTGCCGATCCTCATGGTGCGGTGCCCGACTAAGTAGCGCTGTCGTTCCTCTGCTCCAACACCTCCAGCAGCGCCGCCAGTCTGCGATCGCGCTCTTGGGCGAGCGCGGCGAACTGTCCGTGGTAGGCCCGCTCGATCGCCATCGTGAGCGCGCGCTGCTGGTCAGGGTCGAGCTGATGCCAGGTCGCGAGAGTGCTCCACCACTCCTCGAAGCTCGCCAGCAGGCGCTGTAAGAAGAGCTTCACCCCGCCCTCGCCCGCCGCGAGATGGTAGGTGAGATGCGGGCCCGCCGCCGCCCAGCCGAGCGCCGGCCCGAGCGAAACGGCGCGATCGAGTGTTTCGACGTCGATCACGCCCGTCAGCACGAGATCGACGCACTCGCGCCATACCGCCGCCGAGATGCGGCCCACCACGTATCCCGGGACCGATTTCTTGATCATGATCGGCATGCGCCCGAGCGCCGTCAGGTAGTCGCGGGCGCGCTCCACCCACACCGCCCCGGTGTGCTCGCTCGCGATCACCTCGACCAAGGGCACGAGCTCGGGCGGGTTGAGCGGGTGCGCTACAAGGCAGCGCTCCTGGTGGCGGCAGCGCGCGAACAGGTCGCTCGGCTTCAGCCCGGAGGACGAGCTCGTCACCAGGGTTTGGGGCGCGGTGACCTGGTCGATCGCGTCGAACACCTTCTGCTTGGCGCTCAGGTCTTCGGGGATCGCCTCGATCACCCAGTCCGCCTCGTTCACCGTTTGCAGCAGGCTCCGTCCCGAGCCGAACTCGAGCAGCCCCCGCTCGACGATGCCGTGCGCGGCCCGCCCGAGCGTGACCAGGGCGCGCGCGCGCCGCGGCACCTCGCCGGCGGCCCGCTCGAGGCCGCGCGCGCTGGCGTCGAACACCGTCACCGGCCAACCGGCCGAGCAGCAGAGCGCCGCCCAGCCGCAGCCGATTTCCCCGGCTCCGATCACCGCGACCTTGCGGGGGAGCGCGTTCACGCCGATGCGCCCGCGAGCACGAGCGCCGGTCCCGCCGCCGCCGCCCAGCGGAACACCCGCTCGGAGAGGAGGGCGCGCACCCGCGGGACGTTCACGTCCCGCGCGACCAACGCCGGCGAGCCCTCGGGCGCGATCCGCGTTCTGCCTCGACGCTCGTCATCGTCCCGGTCCACGGCGATCCGCACCGGCTCGAAGCGGAGCACCTTCGGATCGAGCAGCGCGGCGACCGCGAGGACGTCGTTGATCACGCAGCCATCGAGTCCCTCGTGCTCGCGGTGAAACTCGACGTAGAACCGCAGCGCGTCGTACAGCCACCGCGAGCGGGCCGTCTCCGCCGCGCCGAGCCGCCGCACATCCGCGGCGTCGAGCACGAGCTGCCGCGTCACGTCCAGCGTCACGAGCTCGGTCGGCAGCTCGGCGGCGAGCACGGTCGCGAGCGCCTCGGGATCGCACCACGCGTTGAACTCGGAGAATGTGGTCGTGTTGCCCTTCGCCTCGAGGTTCCCCACCATCGCGACGTGCCGGGTGACCTTGGCGCGCACCAGCGCCGCATCGCTCCTCAGCGCCAGCGCGAGACTCGTGAGCGGGCCGAGCGTTACCAGCGTCACCGGCTGCGGCTGTTCGGCCAGGAGCCGCTCGAGTGGCCGCACGAAATCGAGGACCACCCCCGAAGGTGGGACCGCGGCATAACCAAGCCCGGATTCTCCATGGGTTTCCCGAGCCACGCAGAGCGGGCGCGTGAGGGGGCGCCGCGCCCCGACCCCGAGGCTCACCCGCTTACCGGAGAACCGCAGGATCTCGACCACGTTCCGGAACGCGTTTTCCGCCTCCGTATTCCCGTACGACACCGAGATGCCGCATACGTCCAGCTCGGGTGAGTTGAGCGCGAGGCAGAGCGCCAACGCGTCGTCAATCCCGGGATCAGTATCAATTACGACGGGCAGGGGGAAGCGGGAAGCGGGAAGCGTGGGTGAATGCACGGGCTATAGGCTAGGGTTTTCGTATCTCGTTTGCAATAGTTTGCCGCAAAGCTGCGAACTCGTCGCTCCCCCCAAAGCCGAAAATCCGCTGTACAATCCGGCCGCGGGCGTCGAGCAAGAGGGAGTAAGGCAGCCCGCGATAGTGGTAGACCGCCTTCATGCGCCCGCCCCCTACGAGAATCGGGAACGGCGGGCGAAACTCCGTCACGAAGCGCGCCATGCGGCCGCGATCGACGTCGTCCGAGATCGCCGCGATGTCGAAGTCGCGGCGCGGAAACTCCCGATACAGCTCGGCCATGTGCGGGAACTCTTCCCGGCATGGCTCGCACCAGCTGGCCCAGAAGTTCACGAGCGTCACCTTCCCGTGGAATGCCGACAGCCGCAGTGTGTCACCGTGCAGGTCCGGCAGCGCGAACGGTGGCTCGAACGGCGGGCGGACCACGCCGCGATTCGCGAGCCCCGCGAGCAGAGTGTCCGCATCGAGCGTAACGATGACCCCGTCCCGGCTCACCGCGATCGCCGTCTGGCGCGCCCCGAGCGCGCGGGTGAGGACGATCTTCCCCGTCGCCGTGTCGAGGACGTCGAGCCGCAGCCTGGTTCCGCTCGAGTCGCTCGCGCCAAGGACATACAGCCTTCCGTCCGGGCCGATCACGGCCGCGATGCTCACGATGGCGTAGCGGGCGGCGATCGTCCCCGCGTGCGCAGGGGACGCCTGCAACACCGGATCCGTCTCTTTCGCGAACAATTCACGCGTCGCCGTCCAGCGTAGCGCGCCCGTCCCGTCGTACTTCACGATCTCGTCGCGGACGAGCGGCGCGAAGTAGATGGCGCCGCTCCGGTCGCCCGTGACCGCGCCGGCATTGGCCAGCTGTCCGAGCAGCTGAATGACCGGCACGCGCACCGTTCCCACCCGGCCGACCGGCCGACCCAGCGTGTCGAGCACCCGGAGCAGCGGCGCCGTGTCGGGCTCGGGGACGAATTGCACGAGGTAGGGCGACCGCGCGGTCGCGACGTGATCGCCGGTCGTCGCGTACAGGTCCGCCGGGTCCGGTCCCTCCCATTCCCTGACCACGCGGCCGGTGGTATCGAACACGACCGCTTCCCCGGTGCGCTCGCTTACGAGCAGGTGGGACGAGAGTGCCGCGACCGCGACCGGTGTGGCAAGCTCGCTACTCGTGAATGTTTTGACGGGACGGAGGCTCGCGTCGAACCCGATCAGCCGGCTCGAGTCCGGCTGCGGCGCCCAGGAGAGGCCGCCGAGGGCGGCCGCGGGCGAGCGGTCGAGGAACAGCAGGGTGAGGCTTTCCGCCGGCCGGCAGGCAGCGAGCGCCGCCAGAACGAGCGCGGCGCCCAGCGCCTGCTTCACTTCAAGTCGCCGCCGTGACGGTCTTGATCTCGATCGTGTGCATCCCGTTCGCGAAGCGATGCGTCCCCGTGACCTTCACCTTCGCCTCGGCGAAGTCCATGAGCCGCGAGTTCTGCGGGTCGCCGGGCTTCGAGCTCACAGGCACGTACACCGTCCCGTCATCCCCGAGAATCGCGAGCGGCACGCCCGCCTTGGCGCACGCCTGGGCGCATTGCTTATGGCTCGCTCCCGAGGCGCCCATCGTGGTGTGACAGTTCAGGTCGATCACCTGTCCGGTGATCGTCGCCTGGGTGCCGGCCGTGGCGTGCGCGGCCTGCGCGGCCAGGCGCAGGGGAAGCGCGGCGAAGACGAGGGCTGCCACGGATGCAAAGATCCGCTGTCGCATAAAGCTCTCCTTGGTGTTTGAGTGACGGGTTCGTGATTCGGCTATATTGGCCGCCATGACCGAAGCGTATCGCCTGCTCGTCGACACGTTCGGTGTGGCGTGGGAGCGAGGGGACGTGGAAGCGATCCTGGCCGTGTTCACCCCCGACGCGACCTTCGTGGAGACGCCGTTTAGTACACCGGCCAAAGGGATCGCGGCAATCCGCGAGTATTGGCAAGACATCCCCGCGACCCAGGCGGACCTGTCGTTCCGCTCGGGTGAGATTTATAGCGCCGGCCCCTGGTTCGCCACGGAGTTCCGCTGCACCTACCGCCGCCGTCGCACCGGTGAGTGGGTGGACGCGCGCGGCGCGTTCTTTTGCGAAACGAAGGATGAGAAGATCAGCGAGATGCGCATGTACTGGCACCGCTCTCCGTAATTCAGTCCGCCCCCGCCCGCCTCTGTCCGTCTCTGTCCGTCTCTGTCCGTCTCTTGATGTACTTCTGCGCCCCGTCGATCAGCTCCGCGCTGCGCGTCCCGATGGCGAGCGCTTTCGTCACGGCCACTGCCTCATCGAGCCCGACATCGATCACGAAGTAGGGGATCAATGCGGCGCCCACGCGGTTGCCGGAGTTGCAGTAGACGAAGGCCCGTTGCTCGCGTGCGCCGAGGTCGCCGAGCGTGCGGCGCACCGCGTCGAAGGTGCGGTCGTCCGGGGCGGAATGGGGCACGGGGATATTGATATAGAGGAGACCCGCGGCGCCGGCGGCCGCCGGCGCATCGAATGGCTGCGCCTCCATTGGATCCCGCATGTCGACGACGGCGTCGCAGCCTGCACCCTTGAGCGCGGCGAAATGCTCGAGACCGGGCTGCCCGCCGGTGACGAGGCCAGGCAGGGGCTCGCGGGCGTTGACCACACTAGATATAGCGTCGAGTAGCTGGCTCAAGACCGTGCGTGGTGCGTTGTACGTGAAGGCGGCGCGCCGTGCGTGGCGCGGTCGCATCGGAATGCTCCCACGCACCACGTACCACGCACCCCGTTACCGAAGAGATCTTAACCTTGGAGTACTGCGTCCGTCCAACGTTACGGACACGGTGTACTCCCCTGTGGACACGCTTCCCACCGTTCGCGTCCCATTGAAACGCGCTGTCCCGCTGCACCGGGGCATTTGCCTCACGGTATGCTTCTTGACCGTAGTAAGTTGCCTGGGGTATAACGTTAGGTACGTAGAGGAGGGCATATGATCCTGGCACTCACGCTTGCACTGATCTCGTCCGCTCCGGTTTCGTCCTCCGCTCGCAGCGTCATGCGGACGGACGACCCGCCGATCAAGGTCTGGCTCGATTCCGACAACTTCACGCGCGGCGATCACGCGCGCGTCCACATCCGCACCGCGCAAGACGGCTATGTAGTCGTGCTGCGCGCCGACGCGAATGGCCGCGTGCGCGTGCTGTTCCCCCTCGATCCTGGCGCCGACGACTTCGTGCGCGGCGGCCAAGAGATGGAGGTCCGCGGCCGCAGTGATCGCGACGCGTTCACGGTCGACGAGCAGGAGGGCCAGGGGGTGGTGCTCACCGCGTGGTCTGCGAGCGCGTTCCAGTTCGACAGCTTCGTGCGCGGCGATCACTGGGACTATCGCGTGCTCGGCACGCGCCAGAACGGCTCCGACGCGGAAGCGGCGCTCACCGACATCGTACAGCAGATGGCCGGGGATAACCACTTCGACTACGACGTAGCGACCTACGCGGTCGCGTCCCTCAACGCCTACGACCAGCGGCCCTACTACAACCCCTACTTCGGGTCATTCGGCTACGGGTTCGGCCGTCCCTACGGCTGGCGGCTCAGCCTCGGGTTCGGCTATCCCTACTACTATTCTTCGTTCTGGGGCGGTTACTGCGACCCCTTCTACGGTCCGTTCGGATGCGGTTCGATCTGGCGTACTGGGTTCTTCCGGCCGCGTCCCTTCTTCTTTAGTTGGTATCGTCCGTACCGGCCCTGGTTCTATGCCGGCGGCGGCACCTTCGGGCGGCCCGGGTTCCGGTCCGGTGGGGGTTCCCTGTTTGGCCGCGTGCGCGGCACGGGTGGGTGGTCCGGCGGGGGCGGGCAGCCGCGTATCAGGATTCCCGAGGGCACGCTGAGCTCGCGCGTCGGCGGGGGTTCGCGTGTTGCGTCGTCGGGTTCGTTCGTCGGGACGCGCCGCTCTGGTTCGGGCCTTCGTGCCGTCGAGCCGCGCGGCAATAGCGCTGCTCGCGTCGATCGCAGCTCGCGCGGCTACAACTCGGGCGGTTCGCGTAGCTACTCAGGGTCGTCACGCCGCCAAAGCAGCGGCTACAACTCGGGCGGTTCGCGTAGCTACTCGGGCTCGTCACGCAATCAAAGCAGCGGCGGTGGCGGGTGGAGTGGCTCGCGCGGCTCTTCGGGCTCGAGTCGCGGCGGTGGCGGCGGCTGGAGCGGCTCGCGCGGCTCTTCGGGTTCGAGTCGCAGCGGCGGCGGCGGCGGTGGCGGTGGGGGTGG